>NZ_JAVRHY010000029.1:0-3504 GCF_031846305.1 Spectribacter acetivorans | reverse complement strand
CCCGCGACCAGCTCTGGATATAGCTGGGTCAGCTGGCCATCCCGGGATGCCTGGGCGATCTGCCGGATGATGGGGTGTGCGGCCTGGTGAGCCGTGACATTGATCTGGGCTATGCCGGCCTCGGCCTGGGCGGCGCGCCAGCGCTGCTGGCGCTCGCGTTTTCTCTTTGGTGGGGGGTCTGTCATGGTCTCAGGGCCATGGTACAGCCATCGGCGTCTCTAGTGACGCCGATCGCCCCCTTGCCGAACTTTCTTCGGCCGCGCAGCGGCCTGGTGCTGGATAGCCGCCGCCAGGCGGCTCATTACGGGCCGCGTCAGCGGCCCCAGGCCGGCCGTCAGGCCGGGGCGGAGGCGCGCAGCGCCGGAGGGCAGGCGCGCGGTAGCGCGTGTTATCCACCGCTTGTCGGTGACCGCCAGGTGTTAAGAGTATTTCTTAGTTATATCGCGCGCGCGCGTTATGGTTTTTGAAACCCTTACGTGCCAATGCATCTGAGACCTTTCGGTACCTAAAACCACGAAAGGGGGGTACCTAAAACCACGTGCCAATCCACAGGATGGGGTACCTAAAACCACGTGCCCATTCACAGAGTGCTCACAGCTGATCACAGCTGAAGCGATTTTTGGATCTGCTTGAGCGCCCCTTTGGGGCTCCGGGAATAGATGGTGACGAGGTCCTGAGCCCGGTCGTATTGCATCCGATAGTCGGGCAAATGGTCAGACTCGGCAGCTTCGATGATGTGCTGCCGAAACCGCTTCAACGACGCGCTGGAGCCGGATTTCAGGTGCAAGGTGGCCAGAGAGGCCCGCCAGCTGGGTTGCGCGCCGCAATGCTTACGGGAGATCTCGTACAGACGCCGCTCGAGAGGCTTGCGCAGCCGGAAATAGTCCCGGCTGATGGAGAGGACCTGCATCGACTCGACAGCGCGATATAGCCACTGGGAGAGCGTGATCTCCAGGGCGGCCATGCGTTCCTGCCCATCACGCTCGACGATCCGATAGCTGTCGATCAAACCGAAGCCCTCGCGGGTACGCGTGTCGCCGGTCCGGATGTTGGTGCTGACGGTCGTGCCGCGCAGCCGGTCCAGCGCCTCCTGGAGGCGCATATAGGCGTCACCATCGGTGCGTCTGTTGGTCGACACCAGCAAGTCGTAGGCGGTCAGCTGCACGACCCGCGACGGCTCCCTGCCTCGGTTAATCGCAGCCACGAGCTGCGAGATGCAATAGATCAGGATGTCCTTATCATTCTGGGTGGCGAGGCCCTTCGCGCCTGGCTGGATCTCGATGCTGCTGTCTTTGTGCTCGTACCGGCGTACGCGCCGATCGCCGGCACGGAGCGCGAACATGGGGTGCTCCATCGTTCCAAGATCGTCCTTCGGTACGGCGTCCAGGATGTCCGCTACGAAGAAATCCCGCTGGCGGTGTCGGTCGGGTGCTAGTGGGTCGGCCATCACATCCCCGGAGTCGGTGGGAGGTAGTCATCCTGCGGCGCCCTGCGGCCGCCGTCCAGGCGTGCGAGCAGCTGGCGCTGGTGGTCATCGGCCGGCACCAGCGTGAGCCCGTGAGCGGCCGCACAGGCCGCACAGGCCGCGATCCATGCGTCATCCCCTGTCACGGAGGCTGACGACCAGCCACGGGCCGCTGCGAGCGCCATGGCGCGCTCTGCGTCGGCCTGGTCCCCGTGGCTGACCGTCAGCTGGTCGCCCGCATCGGTCATCGCGTGGCCGTCCGTCCAGGTGATCCGGTCCAGATCGCCGGACCGCTGCACCCACGCCAGCTGGCCGGCGAGGGCGTCCGGCACCCACGCCCCGGCGCGCTCGGCCAGGAGCGCCGCCCGGTATCGCTGGGCGCCGGTCGTGGCGGCCACGCTGGCCACGTGCTGCCGCCGCGGCCGCCGGCCGCCGGCGGCGGCCGCGGCGAACTGGCCCGCCATCGGCGCCTGGCGCCGCCGGTCGAGCTCGGCCTGGCGTGCGATCTCGGCGTCGAGCTCCGCCAGCTGCCGCCGCCAGGCGGCATCCTGGTCGGCGGCGCGCCGGGCCTGATCGCCGCGATCGCTGGGCACGCCGCGCCGCTCCATCCCGGCGGCCGCCGGCCCCAGATGCCGGGTCGGCAGCCGGTCGATGCCCTGATCGGCCAGGCTCCGATGGTCGACGCGGGCCTCGTGACCGGCCTGTTCGAGGGCGCGATTGACGTGCTCGGCCCAGGCCTCGCGCCAGTGCGCGAGCAGCGCCTGGTCGTTCCATCCGCGATGCTTCGGGCCGAATCCCTCCGGCGTGATCTCGCGAGTGGTCAACAGGATGTGCGCGTGGTGGTTACGCGCATCGCCGCTGGCATCGGGCGCATGGATGGCCACGTCGGCCACCATGCCCCGCGCCACCAGCTGATCGCGCACCCATCCGGCCACCAGACGCCCGCGCTCGCGCACCCCGAGCTCGGCGGGCAGCGCCACCGTGATCTCGCGCGCGACCTGGGCATCCCGGCGGCGCTCGGCGGTCTCGACCGCCGACCATAGCTGCGTCCGATCACGCGCCCATTCGGGCGCGTGATCCGGCGCGAGGATGCCCGTCGCCACCACGCCAGACCGGCGGCGGTAGTCGTGCACCTCGCCGGTCCGGTGATCCTCGATGCGCTCGCCGGCGCGGTACGCGGCGGCAGCGGTCGCGCTGCGCCCTGCGCTGCGGCGGATCATCGAGGCGGATAGGTGGTAGATCGCCATGGGGCGAGTATACCACCGCCGGGTCCAGGGCGGAGCCCTGGCGCACACATCGGCCGCAGGCCGATGTATAAGTGCGCCCTTGTTCCGCTCGCTGCGCTCACTGCACTCGGGATGTCGAGCCCCGAGAACCGGCTTATAATGAGGCGATATCAGACGACCGGAGGCCCACAAATGGCAAAAAGCAGGCGGCTAGAACAGCTCGAGCAGCGGCGCGAACAGCTGAACGCGCGGATCCAGCGCGAACGGAGCAAGGTGCAGGCGGAAGAACGCCGGGCAGACAACCGGCGCATGATCCTGATCGGGCGCATGGTCATGCGCGAGGCCGAGCGCGACGAGGACACGAAAAACCGGCTGCGCAGCCGGCTCGATCGCTATCTCGACCGCGACCGCGACCGCGAGCTGTTTGGGCTCGCGCCGCGTGAGGGGTCGCAGCAGTGACGATGCACAAGACGAGGCTCTGCGAGATCGCCGAGGCGATGTGGCTGAGCGACGGCCGCGACGTGGCCGGCGCATCCACCGGCGAGCGCGCGGCGGCCGCGCTCCTGGCCGGCCGGCCGGACTGGGCCGGTTACACGACGCCGGACGGGCGTGTGGACGTGATCGCGATCATCGACCGGCTGGACGGCTACTGGCTCGGGCTCGTCCGCTCGCTATATGCCGATTTCACGCCGCCGGGCCAGCCATCGGATGAGCTGGGCCCGCCAGCCGCCGGCGGACAGGACCCTGGCCACGGCAGCTAGGTCGGTGGGCGGGTGCTGCGCGCCCGCCTGATCGCCCGGCTGCGCCGGGCTC
>NZ_JAVRHY010000028.1:0-8551 GCF_031846305.1 Spectribacter acetivorans | reverse complement strand
CTCTGTCCCACCGTGACCGAACCGAAGTCCACCTCACCGGGGTCAATTTCCCCTGCCGGTGACGCCGCGAGCACGGCCTCGCCCTCAACCGATACGCTCACCGAGCGGTCATCGCTGGGGATTTCCAGCACGTCGGAGAAGCCCCCATCGTCGCTCGGCGAAAAGAACACCGTCACACTGCAGCTACTGCCACCGGCCAACACCCGCCCGGAGCAATTATCCCCGCTGGGGGTTACCCCGAATGGCGCCGCCGGCGGATTGACCGTGCCTACCGTGAGATTTGCTGTACCCGTGTTCGATACCGTTACCGTCCGTGACTCTGTCGTCTGGACCTCGGTGACACCGAAATCAATAGAGCCCGGCGCCACACTGATCGTGGCTACGTCGTCCTCACGGCCATTACCGCTTAATGCGACCTGGGTGTTGCCGGCATCGCTGTTGACACCCAGGGTGTCAGCGAAGGCTGCTTCCGCATCAGGCGCAAACCCAACCCGAACCATGCAGCTGTCCCCCGCTGCAATCGTTGATCCGTCGCTGCAAGTCTGCGAAAGGATCGAGAACGGGGCCGAGGGCACATCAAAGCCCTCGAATACCAGGCCTGAGGCTCCGCTATTTGCCACCTCAATGTCGACTGAATCCGACTCACCCACCGTCACGTTTCCGAAGGCCACACTTGAAGGGTTGACCTGCAGCACGCCATCACCGGTATCAGGGCAGCCCGCGCCAGAAAGATTCCATCCGATGTCGGAAAGCACACAGGCACTAAGCCCAATTCCGTTTGCCACCACGTTCTCGCCGCCGGTGTTGAACGGCTCCATCAGCGCATCAGGCACCAAATCAACATCCCAGTGGCTCACGCTCGATCCAGCTTCGTGGTTGGCAGGGGAATACATCTGCACCCGACCCTGCCGCACACCTTCATCAAGGAAAGACTGAGCTACGGCGTTCACGGCCGGGCCGTCCCACACCAGGTTGCCGTCGTTTCGAGCCGACGCGGCGCGCTCACCGTCATTCATCTGGTTCCAGCGAAGACCGGTGGTCAGATCCAGCAAGAAGTCGTCGAAGACACCCTGCCGGAAGGTGCGGACATCGCCCGTCCTCGTATCGGTGTAGGTCTGAAACCCGAGACCGTGCAACATTTCGTGCGACATCACGTCAACGAAGTTGAACGTCCCGCTCGGGCGTTCTCCATCAATGCCGTAATACCAGTCCCGACCCGACAGGCAATTCGGGTTATTGTCGATGGCCGAGTTGAAAGACAACTCGATATCCACCGACTCCTGTCCTTCGGGATTGCCTTCCGGTAGCAGGTCTTCCCCCGCCATCGCATTGGCCAGAGCGATAGGATAGGAAACGCCCTGCTTCTCAGCACCCTCGAAGTCGAACGCGATGATCGCGGCCCCCGCCGTCCCGAGCGTTCCCGAGAATGCGTCACAGCCAAGGTTTGCGCTGTCAGCCAGCACTTCGATGGGAACCGGGCTACTCACCTTCGCCGCTACCAGATCCAGCGCAAATTTCAGCGCGATTCGTCGCTGCTCACCAAGCGTGGTGCCGTTGTTGCCGCCCACCGGCGATACTTGCGTTGCGTCGTTCAAGCCCTCGTTAGGGCCGTCGTTGTTGACCAGAACCGTACTGGCCGCGAACACCTGTCCGCTGATCGCCATCGCCAGGCCTGTGAGGAGATACTTCATCGCGCCGACTCCTCGCCGTGATGAATCACGGTCTCCCCGTCCTTGATGGTCGCCTTGATCACCGACTTTGATCGAGCCGGCGGCTCCGCAACAAAACCGCCTCGCGGGCCCTTCAGGGGGACCTTGTCCTGGGCCTCACCGCTTTTTTGGGATGCCGAAGGCAGCGTCTGCGCATCATGGTCAGTCGCCGAATGAGCGGGCTGACTGATCAGCTCCCCCGTTTCCGGGTCGATTGTCACTCGCATGCGTTCCTGGGCATGCGCCATTCCAACCACGCCAACCGTGATCAGACCGACGGCCCCGATCTTCTTCATTCCGTTATTCATTGCCTATACCTCGTTTGGTTGTATGTGGCGCCAATGGCTTAGAACAGCTGCCATTGATCACCCGCAGATCCAGGATTACCCGAAACCCGAAAACTGCAAGCACCCCATTTCCAGAATGAAATCCGACAGATGAAGCGATCGGCACGCAGTCCAATTCTTGGCATGACAAGGTCCGTCAACGCCTACGCCGATCCCCTGAGGTGGCCCTTGGCTTTGGGGCAAAACAAAGCGTAAGGGCTAGATCAGCGGGGATAGACGTCTAAACCGACTGCAATGGGCGGGGCTTTTCCCGACTTTCCTCTGTCCATTCCGGACCAAGCACAACCATCCGATGAATCGCCACCAAAAAAATGGGCCCGAATGGGCCCATAAGGTAATCGTGTTTTACGTCACCTCGATCACATGTATCTGGCTGCCATAACCCCCCCGAAACGAGATACACCCAGCATGCCTATACCGATACTAATGATCTCCATCGAGTAGATGCGGATACTCACCGCCTCCAGCCCGACGAATCCGATCACAACCGCCGCTCCAAAGCCGATGATCGCCAGCGCGATTCCTGCCGCGGCCAAGACAAACCGTACCCCAATCGACGCCTCCGACCGTTTTGGCAGCCGCGAATCAATTCGAGCATCTGGCTCTCCCTTTTTCGCCGGGATATACCGAGGCATGGACGAGTACATGCTCCGGTACACCGGCACGTCACCGCCCATCACTTCACTGCCATGACCGCCGTAGTTGTAATGGTCATCGTACTCGTCGACCTTCATGGCTTTTCGGTCTGCGCCGCGAGCTCCTATTGCTACAGACACCACCAGCATCACCAACGGAGAAGTAACCATCAGGAAGCAGCCAGGAACCGCCATGAGCGTTACCGGCTCCTCGGATCCAGTCATGTAGGGGATCATCCCGCCGGCGTACGCCAATGCCACGCCCCCGCATAGCCACCACAAATACCACATCGACAGCATCTTCACCGGCCATCGCGTTCTTGTTAATAGGCCATAAATGAGTATCACCAGCCCGTAGGAACCAATAAGCAACGGGCCAATTTCCTCGGCATAACGTAGTACGTTCCCGGCACCGTGCTCGCGCGTGAACAAGAACACCCCGGCAATCACCCAGAACTGCATGTAGGGCGTCACCAAAAAAGCCACAGACCCCGTCCAGAAGTGATCGCGGGCCTCGATAGTTGTCGTGCTGGCATCCCAGCTCTTTTTCGCAGTGGATTTCATCGTTCTACTCCTTGCTTGATCCGATAATACCCAAACCCTGCGATATGCAACCCCTTTTTGCCCCCACTCCCCCTTGGATTCGCGCGACTCTGGAAGCCTATCTGCGGCAATGCCGCGATAACGCCCGATCGAGCGCATCGATCAGCACTTAATCCGGCCGGTTAAGTGCATCTACCCAACCGCCCTCACGGGCAATCCAATTGGAGCATTATCATGCAGACGTTTCGCGCGCTTGTTTTGTTCTTCGCCTGGGCTGGCTTCAGCCTTGTGGCTATTTCGATGGCCGTTGACCGCGCCATCATCATTGAGGACTACGCCAGCTTGCTGGTCACGGTCCTCTTCAGTCTGTTCTTCGGGCTGCTTCTCCGCTGGGTCCACGCCTTATCCATCAAGAATAAGGCCGGCCTGGATTCGAAGAAGCAGGAGGCACAGCTCACCACTGCTGTTGAGCAAGCCCCCCAGGCCTCTGAGCCTGAACCTGCCGAAGATGTAGCGCCGGTACAGGAAACGGCACTGCCGTGCCCTGTTTTCGCCGCCGAAGCTGCCGAGCTGAAAGTGGGAACCCCCAAGGGCCCCATTTACGCTTACGACGGCGCTCTCTGGCTGATCCCCCTGAAAAATGGGCAGCTGGACAACGCCGCCGCGCAGCGCCTTGACTACCACAGCCTGGACGAGGCCATTGCGGCACTCATCCAGTAACCAAACGAGAGAGGGCTTCGGCCCTCTCTCAACCTTTCCCCTCCTCGCGCTGACGCCCCCTCAGCCTCCCTTGCCCCATTGCAGTTTCCCTGACCCGTGTTATCACCTCTTATATGAGAGGTATTGATATGCACGCCCACACCACGATGCACCCGGACCGGGCCACGGATTTCTATCTCCGTGCGCTGGGCTTTACCCGCCGCCATGCCCTGACCCTGGTGGCTCATGACGATCGGTTTTTCCAGGACACGCCCCTGGTTGGCGTGCCTGACTGGGTGATCCACGACGGCGAGCACAACCGGTTGTTCGTCATCGACTACAAGACCCGCCTCGCCGGCAAGGGCCCCACCCCCTATGAGGGCTACCAGGTGATGGTCTACGGCCTGCTGGTCAGCAAAGTCCTTCGTCAGCAGACCGGGCGCCACTACCCGGCCGAGACCGGGATCCTCTACGGGGACGGACAGAAGTTCGACATCGAAGCCGATGCCAACGACGTCGAGTATGTCGAGCATTCCGTTCTGCCCGCTTTCAAGGCACTCCAGCAGCGTGGCCGCATCCGCGGCGGCTTGATGAAGGTTTCTGCGTTTGCGGAGTATCTGGCGGATCCGTCTCTATCGGCCAAGCCCGACGACCCCGGCCGTCGCCAGGCCGCAGAGCGTGGCACCGCGGCGCACGCCCGCCTCAAGAGCTTGTCGAACCTCGCGCCGGGCACCGCCTGAGCGATCACCGCCGGCGACTCACCAGCCACGAATCTGAAGACGTGGCCTCGCCTGCTGCAGGCGTCTGCTTATCGCCATACGAAAACGGCGCCCGAAGGCGCCGCGTCGTAGGCCTGCTTTTCGAATTCGTTCCGGTCAGGCGTCCTGGATAGGGCCGATACCGGCCAGCAGGCCCGAGAACTGCTCACGCTGCTGCTCCCACCCATCGTCCGGCTCACTGCTTGCCTGCTCATCTTCGTCATCGCTTCTGTCATCTTCCATGGCAGCCACATGCCCATTCTCGATTTCCCCGACGATCGGGATATTGACGGCGCCACGCCCCGGGCCACCCACATTGGCACTGATGTCCACACGGTCCACCCGGCCAGACTCGACCAGCAGCCCAAGCCAGGCCAGCCGTCTAAGGCGCTCTGCCCGGGCCGCGGCGGGGAGCCGCTTCACGTCTGTGTAAAGAAGCCCTTCAATGTCTTCCCGAAGGCGAAGGCTGATCCTGACCTCGCCACTCACGCCGCCACCCCCTTGGTTGCCGCACTCTTCGGCGTGGCCAGCTCACCCAGCAGCTGGAAGCCCCGGACGTTGGCCATCACCGGCTCGATCACGCTTACCACCTCATGCCGCGGGAACCGCGCCCGGATCGCCGACGTGTAGAGCTCGGCCCCACCACCGCACAGAAAGATGTTGTCGATATCGTCGGTCGCCCCGACCTTCGCCTGCAGCGTGTTGAGCCCTTCCTCGATCGCGCTCGAGGCTTCCTCGACAAACGGCCCCATGGGGTAGGTCTTGCCGAACAGCCGGATCTCGCCTTTTCGCAGGCCCTGGTCCAGTCGGTTCATGCTGATGTCATCGCAGTCCAGATCCTTTCGGATGGCCGCGTTCACTCGGCTGAGCACTTCCGACACGCCAGCGTCGTAGGCGCCGCAGCGACTCCCTACCGGCTGCGAGCCCTTGGCCACCACCCAGTCCAGGGTGAAAAAGCCGACGTCGATCAGCAGATTCACCTCGTCGTTGATCGCCTGCAGGATGCCCTTCTGCCACGCGTAGTCGGCAAACCCCCCGATGGGCTGAGCCACCACCATCACATTCTTTACGTTTACCTGGCGGGTGCCATCCAGATCATGCACCCCGGTCATGCGCTCCTTGAGATCCTTGTAGCGCGACTCGCCGGCATTGACCGGCAGCCCCAGTACCAGCAGGTCGATCTCCGGTACGTTCATGTAATAGAGGGCGCCCCGGGTCAGCGCCATGTACTCGTTGGTTTTGGCGTAGTCCCGATGCAGAGACCGGGCATCGCGGTGGCCCATCAGCTGCTCCACGTCCGGGCCGACCTCATACACCTGCCCGTCGACCTGCACCTGAACTGTGTTGCGTTTGCCGCCAATGACCTCGGCGCCGGCCGCACCCTTTCCCGGCTCCGAGACCAGGCTCGGAAAGGTGTGGCAGACCAGTCCACCGGGGTTGCGGGTCCCACACATGCTGAACTTCGTGTTGCCGAAGCCCGTGTCAATCGCTCGAATCGTCGTCATGAATATCTCCATCAGATTGGTATCCACGACGCTAACCCGGAACCCGAAAAACGCCAGCCCCCTTTTGCCGCCTTGTTTCGCCCGCTTTTACCTCATAGACGTTCCACGGAGCGTCTGTGGGACGTGCGATGTCACGCCCTTTGCCTTCTCACCACGCGAAGCCCACTCGAAACGCCTCAGAGACGTTCCGTGGGTCGTCTGTGAGGTATCTGTCCCGTGATCACCCGCGCGACTTTCTCTCAAATGCCTCATTGACGTCCCAGGGAGCGTCGCAGAGGCAATAGTGCCTGGCCCACGTCGCTTGACGTTATCCCCTTTTGCCTCACTGACGACCCACGGAGCGTCTCTGAGACATCCACCCCGCCGCGAGGCGCTGATCCAGGCCACGCGCTGGCATCCCTTTCCTCGCCAACGCCATCACCCCGGCCACACACGCCGGAAAAGTCACCCCAAATAGGGGACTTTCCGCCGACACTCCCAGCGCCTCACCCGCAATACTCCACGGCATGAACAATCTGAAAAGGACGCCCGAATGGTCCCGTTGACAGGAACCGGGGAACGTAGCTTTTTTTTCTGTCCATATAAGGAGCCGGCGAAGCTGAACCCTCAAACGACGCGTGTTTTTGCCCCGTTGACAGGAACCGATCAACGAGAGCTCTTCCTGTTGGCTAATGGGGGATTAGCCAAGTGATCATTCCGGAGGTCGGCTCGCGCCGCTCAAAGCGCCCCAATATCGGCCGGCAAATCGCGTTTTCGAATCACGTTGACAGGAACCGGGTAACGAGGTCTCGCCTCGTTGGCTTATGCGAAATGAGCCTGTCCAGCCTGAGCAATATCTTTCCACGCGCTCTCGTTGACTGGAACCGGGTAACGGAGCGTCAACATGATGACTAATGCACAAAAGGCCGCGCGTAAAAAACCGTGTTCATCACCCCTGGCACGAGAGTCGGCCGCAGCGCCAGAAATACAAGGTTTCAAGCATACGTTGACAGGAACCGGGTAACGAAAGCCCATTTTTATCCCTAATGCAAACAAATAAATGCCTCATCTTCGAAAAACATTGTCACCAATGTACGTTGACAGGAACCGGGTAACGGGAGAGTCAAGCGTTGGCTAATGGGGCATTCATGCCTTGCCTCGTGATTCCTGCAGCGCCGCCGCAGAAAAAGTTTAACGCCACGTTGACAGGAACCGGTCAACGTAGGCCGATTGTTTTGGAATGGGAAAGTACGACGAACCGTTTACAAGCAGAATACTGGGAAAACATAAATCCGGAGCTACCATGACCAACACCCCGAATAACACCCTCGATAACGACGCCCTCCACGAGGTCATCCAGACAATCGATAAATCGCTCGACGATTGCTTCGAGCAAGCCAAGCAGCTCGCCCAGGAATTCACCGACTTTCGATTGCTCAGCCTGAACGATCGGCCAACCATGGACATGCTCTGGTTGATGCTTTACGTCAACCGTCGACCCGATGGAACCATCTACATCTACTGGCGCCGGGCCCGTAACAGCTATGTCCGCGATGGGGCCAAGCGCGTGATCTCCGACCACCTCCCCAAGCCGCGCTCGGGACCCTATCGACCCTCGACCCTGAAATCCCACTCCCCGCCCTGGTCTCACGAGACCGTTCTCGACACCGAAGTCAAAGCCCAACACATCCGCGAGTCTGCCGCGGCCCTGAATACCGCGCGTCGAGCGCTACTGGCGGTAACGCCTGACCTCAGCCATGAAGACTCGGAGGACTGACATGCACATCATCCCCGCCCTTCAGTCCGATGCCGACGCTGACCCCATCCGCGCCCTCGCCTTCGAGGAACGACGGACCCTGATCGCCGCCATGCGAGACGACACCCTCTCGACCCACCCGCTTCTGCCCGAGTTGCATCGACAGGGCCAGTGGCTGGTCTGTGACTGCCGGACCGACACGCCACCCCTGCTCCACACTCGACGCACTGCCCAGGGCACGCTGACCCTCGTTCGCATGCACGGCCGTGCTCACCATGCCCCTGGCTGCCCCGTCGGCGAGGGTCTGACCGACCACTACGACGCCGATCCCGAGCACACCGCCGCCCTCGAGCGCCTGCTCATCGACGCGATCATCGACAGCGGCATCCGTGACCTCTGGACCCTGGGTCCGGCTGACGACGGCGAGTGGCCCTCGCTGAAATCCGGTGTGCATCGCCTTAAGCGTTCCCTCGAGTCGGCCTCGATTGGACGCCACCCCCTGAAGTCCCGCGTCATCACCGCGGCGCGTGACCTCCCCCGCCTAGCCGTGTCACTCCGTCGTGACTGCACCGACAGTTCTCACCCGCCGTCCGGCCTGCTTCTTGAGATCACCAAGGACC
>NZ_JAVRHY010000027.1:0-13642 GCF_031846305.1 Spectribacter acetivorans | reverse complement strand
AAGGGAGACATTACACCGGTAATCCGGGTGATACTGATTACGGGGGAAACGTCATGGGGAAGCTTACGGCAGGCTCGTTTTCGCTTAAGCTTGGTTGGGAGGCACCACGTTGATTACTGCTGGAGGAGCGCTCTTGTTTGATAGATTTATTGGTTCGGAGAGACTCTATTAGTGTTTTCGATGGACGACCTGTAACCGGGATATTCGCGCGTTTTTGATAATCGCGGATGGCGTTGGCCGTATTCGGACCCATCAAGCCGTCTTCGCGGCCAGCGCCGAATCCACGTTCGTTGAGTCGAGATTGAATTTCACGTATTTCCGCCCTGCCAAGACGAGTACTCGTACTTTCGGATGCGCGCGATGGAGTCGTAGATCTGGAATATCGTGATTCCAGCTCAGCGATAATCTGTGACCTGTATTTGGAAACGTCCGTGCGTGCCCGGCTCAAATTGCCCACTCGGTATCTAAATTCTGCGCATCGCGAGTTGTAGTTATCTACCCGCGTATTGTGCGAATCTACGTAATCATTTCCCCAGTTCGCCAGCGTCTCGATGCGGAGCTCTTCGCGAATGCACCATCGAATCTGGGAAATGCCAAGAACCCGATTTCTCCCAGTTGGCGGCTTCTCAACCCGTAAAGACTCATATCCACTCGCACTACGCGCTGAGGTGGCCGAGGGTATATCGGTGTCGGATAATAAATCGTAAGACGTGGATGAAGGATAGTCATCCGTTTGATCGACTGCGCTGTCATCGCTAAGCTGTTCGCCGACAAAAGCGAGGAGGAGGACTCCCGCAAAAATGGCGCCAATAACCCAGGCTGCGGAGTTGTCATCTCCGCTTTCGGGTGCGTTGCGAGCAGAAGAGGAGGTAGTTGTGGTTTGCGCAGTTCTGCGATCACGCTCCGAGGATCCTGTGTTCCGGGAATCGGTGCCTGACGCTTTATGATTGGTGCCCGTTGTTTTTTTAACGGTTACTCGTTTGGGCGCCTCATCGGCAAGAGACCCTAGACCTCTAAAACCATGATTTTGATTGTCCTTGTCGCTCATGGATAGGAACCGATGAACTCTAATGTAGTAAAGAGCTGAGTTTTCCGTTTGACGGGTTCTTGAAATAAGCTCTGATAGCCGTCTCCAATATGTGCGCGTTATCATCCTCCTGGTATTCAAGTACGGCGTTTACTTTCTTCTCATCCTTTTTTTTGATCACGAAGCAACCACCTCCATTTGTTACGACTAAATCACCCCAGCAGCACAGTACGTGTTCTTTTGCACCAAAGAGCTTCGAGCGGGGTAATTCTACGCCTGTATCACGAACCACGGCTTGTCCAAAGTTACGGACTCCACCATCTCTCAGCTCCACAAGCATCTCAGTCAGCAGCCTTACGCAAACGCCCTTCCATAGACGTTCTATAAGATTGGCGTAAATAGCTTCGTTCTTTAGCTCGATGATCCTAGGAGACCCATTTTTATTCTTGAATACGACTTTGTAGGTAGTTCCGGTGGGGACGCCGTGCGTATAATGCTTCGTACCGCCCCAGCGTACCGCAGTTATGGAATGTAGCGGAGTTTCTTTGCCATTCCACTCAATGGCATCAGCTGATATCTCGACCTGCTTTTTGAATATGGTTCCCCATTGCGCCCGGTAGCTCATTTCGTCGCGCCACGCTTCGGACTCTTCTTGGGAATGCTCTATCATTTCAGCGCGTTTCAGAGCAATGTCGTCTAATGCTGCTGCGTCTTCGGAAACCTGTTCGATTACGTGGTCAAGTTCGGCAAATACCTGGTGCTGCAAATCGGTCAGGCGTTTTGCTAAGTCAAGCTGGTTGTGCTCGTTGTACAGCCAAACGGCTAGATCTCGCACAAGCCGCGCCATGCTCTCGCTTGCTTCATGGATAAGTCCACGGCTGCGCACGCTCACCTGAATTGGTTGTGCTACCACGTCCCAGTTTTTTACGAGTAACGCGAAGTCGTCGATCAAACGACTTAGCTGCTCCTCATCAGCCTGGATATCGGCGGCCTGCTTGATGTTATCGGCTGCTACCCGAACGGCTTCATCCTGCTGTTCGAAGTATGCGCGGGCATCCACTTCGTAGGCATCCACAAGATCGTCCAGGAGAACAGGAGCGGGGTGCGCCCCTACGTCAGTAGTTTCTTCCACAACATGGGTGAGGAAGTAAACCAGCGCCTTGGAGCTCAATTGATTGAACGAGTCCCTGAGTAGCCCGCGCAAATCAGCTCGTCGGGATTCCAGTGCTTCTTCTACTAGCGTTAATTCCGTGATTTCAGGGAAGCCAGATATCGCACGATCTTGGTTCAATAAGCTTTGGATCTCTTCGGCATCGACGTGTTCAAACGTTTCACAAATCGTAGCTACCACGTCGGCAAACTGGGATTTCGATAATTCGCCAGCGCATTTGGTAAAGGCAGACGCAACGACGTTTGCGGTCGCCAGTAGTGGGCCGTTTTTCGTCTTTAATAACGAGGATGGTTTGTTAACGAGTGCATTGGCGGCGTCCTGGCAACGAGCGGGTGATATACCGGGCATCCAGGCAATCTCGGCTGCCAATCGTCTCCTGGGATTGGTCAGGGTCGATCGGGCTTCTGCCACGACTTGCTCGTCTTGGAGCAGCGTCTGTTCATCCGCCAACTCCACTAGCCTCTGACGACTGTCGCGCGTATTGGCTCGCAGCACATGGAACGGGTTCTCTTCAATAATCATTTCTCATCTCGGTCCCATACGAATCCAATAGGTCGAGTGGTCTCACTCTTTTTCTCTTTAGGCAGTGCTTCCACTGCCTTTTCCAGTTGGGCCTGATGAATTTCAAGGCTACCGACTCTTGCGGCCAATCGACCTGCCTCTTTTACGACAAAGGCAATATCGGACGGCGCTTTTCCCGCCAACACGTGAGTGACATGGCCCAAGTCTAAATTGGACGCCGTTGGCAATGTTTCCAAAAGCGATTCTAATAGAGCTGCAACCTCTTCCTTGGAGGGCATGCCTACCTCAATTACGTGATCGAAACGGCCACGCCGCAAGATCGCAGGATCGATCATCTCGAGCCGATTGGTCATCCCTGCGATGAAGACGCGGTTTTCGATTGCCTCTGGTATCCGGCGTAAAAACTCACTCACTTCTTCCACACGGTGTGAGGCGCTGCCGGCGCTGCCTTGGCGATCAGGCAGAAACGCTTCCATCTCGTCGATGATGATTGCCGATGGTGCATTCTCCACCGCCTGCTCGAACACCTCCGCGACTTTCTTGCTGGTCTCGTGGATATAGGGGCTGGCGACACTAGAAGCTTGGATGCGAAATGTTGGCCAATCCAGATATTCGAGCAGTCGCTCAACGGCGAAAGTTTTCCCGCAACCCGGCGGGCCATGCAAGATAATGGCGGAGGGGAAATGAATCCCTAGTGCAGCGTAGCGCTCGGCATTTTCGACAATGTCGATCACATGTTCCTTGAAGAAAGTTTCGAGTTCAGGTCTGCCGGCTAAGGTGAACGAGACTGGCTCATTTCGAATTGAATTTGGCGTCCTAGGTATTGATTGCTGTGCATCAGTCACCGAGCTCGTATCGCTAATTGTGTCTGGCTCTGCCGGGGCGGCGTCCCCTATTAGTCCGGCGATTCTGGTCAATTCGCAAATCTTGGTTTCATCGATCCACGGAGCCAGCGCCTTGATGCGTCGGTGGGAGTGAATCGACACGCGGACGCCGCCACTCACCCAAAACCCGAGTAACTCAGCGTCACTGACAGGCTCAGATAAAGCCCATAAAGGCAGCAGCACCGAATAGCGCTCAAAATATAGCGCGTCGCCGAGATCTTGGTCGGGCAGGGCGCCCCGCGTTCTATCCAGGCTATGAGCAAAACTCGCAATATCGTCCTCTGCGTATGACGATGGCGGCTTCGTTGTCTCACATATCAACTGCTCGAGGCCGGCGGCGAGACATACATATTCCTTAGTGCCGAACTGAAACGAGTACAGCGTATTGCTAGCGAGCAAACCCGCCGTGGCCCAACGATTGCCCGTGATCTGTTCTACTACCAACAGCTTGGAGGCACGGTCGCCGCTTGCGTAAAGCTGGTACTTGTCATTCCCAGCATGCACAGCACCTAGCTCATAATCGGCAATGCGAAAGCCTGTAGGAAGCCAGCGATCCATCCTGCGAATACCGCTTACGCAGACATGATATTGACGCCGGCAATAAGATCCGCATCCGAACTGCCCAATATCCGAATCTGGCCCAAGTGAAAAAGCACGTTCCGCAGTGTATCGATGTCATCATTGCGCAGAGCGTTGCCACCTTCGGCTATCAACTGATTGTACCGTTCCGGGTCGCTAAAGTTGTGCGGTGACTCCGCGGCCAACTTGAATCGGTCGACAATAAACCAGTCCTGGCGTTGCAACACGTCGGAAAAGCGATATCGGATTTCTTGAGCTGCCTCCTCGAACTTCCTGGTCGGGCTATCGATCTCCCTTCTCGCTGTGCGAATGAGGTTTTCGATCGCATTTGCCTCACTGGGCTTGGCCATTTCCTGGATACCGTCCGCGAACAGCTTCTCCAGCGTCTCCAGCTCTCGCTTGCGCATGGCGGGTAGATTCTTGCGACGTACGTTTGCCAATCGCCGTTTGGCTTCTTGAATGGCTTCCAGCCCTTCTTGCACACTCTCCGGATCGTTGGAGTCCGTACGCTTGGCCGTATCCAGCTTGGATCGAACAGGATCAAGTTGGTCCGCTGGTACATCGGAGTCAATTTCGTCCAGCCGGCTCTCCATTCGGTCGAGTTCGTCGGAGAGGGTTTGGCCTGCCTCATTCAAGTTGAGTTCGCTTCCCTGACGGGAGTAGAAGTTCTGACCTGATTTGAATGAGGCGGATACGATGGGCACGGATACCTCCAGGCTAATATGCCCTGAATCAGAAACCTCGTATTCACAGTTAAGGTCCGCTCCGTTCGGTATTACGCCTTGGTCAAAATCATTGCCACCAATCCCGAAGGTTCCGATAAATCGGTTATCTGTGACTGGGTCTGAAATCTCGCCCTCCCAAAGCTTGAAATTGAGGGTACTCGTTGAGCCAGACTTGAGCGACTCCGTCGCTTTCAGAGTAATCGTGCCCGATTTGGGAAGCTGATCGCCCGCCCGCAGAAGGTATTCCAAACGGGTAGCGTGGCCTGATTGATCGAGCACTTCGACACCTACCGAATGTGAGGCGGGGATAGCATCGACGGAAGCCGCTGTCCGGGTGATGACGATGCGGTCATGGGCCAAGCTGATCGGCGTTCCGTCAGCCGCGAATGCAAAGACCTTGAATGTGTTGTTGCCTCGCGTCTGTAAGGTCAGGTCCGCCGCAGCTCCATTCACGAGCGACATGCGACCAGACGACCAGCCGGTGTCCAGCGAGTCGATTTGGAACTCGGCATTCTCGATGGGGTTCTGCATTGTCACGGCGATCTTCGCCGTAGCGGCCGGTGTGCGGGACTGGTAGTTGAACGCAACACCGGTATCCTCGGTGCTTCCTAATGTCTGGCGAACGTCTTTGCGTCCCCGTTTCTCGCTGGCCCAATCCACCGATTCGGCAAAAATGGCGGCGCCAGAAGCGACCGCCGTCATAGGGTTGATGTCCGTGCTCGCAGGCACGCCGAGCTCGAATGAGACTTTATCTCTCAGCGGCTTGTATTGCGTCGGCCCGCCGACGAATACGATCCGTTCCAGATCCGAGCCAGAGAGTCCTGCCTTTTCCAGCGCTTCACGGGCAGCGCCTAGAGTTTCATCAATTTTGGGGGCGACAAGCTCATCGAGCTGAGCGCGTCCAATCTCGATCTCTAGGTAAATTTCTTCCCCGTGCTCGTCGTTGGCTCTTATCTCGGCTTCGGTGAGACTGATTACTGCGCTTTCGTTCGATGAAAGCTCGATTTTTGCGCGCTCCGCAGCCCAACTAGCCAAGCGAAGCAGTTGCTTATACTCCGGATTAACGGAAAGGTCATCGGGCAGCGCGAAGTTCTCCTTGAGCCACGGTTTAACAATGTTGTCGAGCAGCAGGCGGTCAAAGTCTCTGCCACCGCATACCGCGATACCACCGTGAGACAACAAGCTCACCCGCCCAGAGGTGCTCTCGGCTATCGATATGTCCAGCGTGCCCCCACCCAAGTCATAGACCAGAAACATGCCGTCTGGCACCGTCGACTGCATGACGCTCATCACCGCGGCGACGGGCTCTTGCATTAACGTAACTGCCCCGATACCCGCTTTCTCGGCGGCCTCTAGAGTTGCATCGCGCTGCATCTGATTGAACGCTGCGGGCACCGTAATCACGGCGCCCTCCACCTGACCCTGGCGCATTTCCTCCGGCAGGTAGCCGAAAAGCGTGCGCAAAATTTCAGCCGAGCATTCCTCTGGCGTCAATTCTTTGTCGACAGCGGGTAGCTTGATCGGTGTACTCGTACCCATGAACCGCTTGAACAACTTCGCCGAGCTATCTGGGTTCTGCGGTTCCATGTCGTAGGCGCGTTTACCCGTGTAGCGATTGCCCCGCCGATCGTAATAGATAACCGAGGGCGTCACGTCGTTTTGCTCGGGACTTTTGAGTACTTGAATATCCGTGCCGTTGTAAGAGCAAATCGCGCTGTTGGTTGTACCCAAATCGATACCAACGTACATAACCATCTCCCTATCCTTGCTCGACTTTACGAAGCGTCACCGTGCCCACCTGCAACACACCTTCTTCTCCCATTACCACCGGCTCTATCATCTGCTCGATTTCGAGGACGTCATCGGGCTCGAAGTCGTCCAGATTTAAAGGGGTCACGGCCATTCCGGACTCGAAACGTTGGCCGGTCAGATCGACCAGCCGGACTCCGATTCGCTCCAATACCGAGTGAACTTTCCCCCGGAACCAGTCGACTTGGCTCACATGGCGTCGTTGGTCGGAAGCGTGCAGCTTACCAACGATCCGCATCGTCGTATTGGCAAACCGCCAGGCTTCCAGTGCCAAATTAAAGGCAGCGTCGCGGGCGTCCTCATCTCCGAGTTCTCCCGGATTGTCATCGGTCATAAAGCCTCCGGACGTTAACGGGCGTTGGCTTGTTGTCGAGCTTAAGTCTGTGGGGTGCTATCAATGCGACAATTGGTACACGCTGCGCCCGATGCTGTCGATACAATAAGGGCTGATGCATCCTGAAGTCTGGACCGAACCCGATTAAGACTCCTCTCCAGTGCGCATCGAACTTACCGATAGCGCAACATGCGTTCTGGTAGCCAGAGTTCTTCAGCGTTCAATAATTAGGGTAATCCAGTCACGCTACAGATTGGCGCGGTTGTTAGCTAACTCGCTGAGGAGGTACTCAATCTGATTGGTCAGCACCCAACTGCTTGCGGTGTAATTGTTCGCGACTGGCGCTGCCACGATTAACGGCAGCCAAAGTACCTGGACAATCTTTTCCGGTGCGCTCGAGGAGAAGGACTCTCCATTACCGTTCAATTTATGTAAAGACATATCTGCGTAGTAGTCAGCCCACACCGGTATCAGCATCATCGTAAATCCCGATAACATTGCTAATGCTTGGCTTTGTTCGTACTTGGTACCCGTCACCATAAGGCGAAAATGCAGATGGTGATCACTGCGCTGATCCGGCGGTGCATAAATAATACGCTGGTACCAGCCGGTTTCTCTCAACTTCTCTCTTACCATCTTGACTACGTCTGCCTTCGAGACAGCATCGAAGCGACCTATGTCGTAGCCGAAGCTGACTGAGTAAGTAATATCTTCTGAATGGTTCGGCTCCTGTTGCTTTGCCTCTTTCCAGTCATAGTCTGGAACATAACCGACTGGGATCGTGGCGCAGCCGGCAGCAAAGATCGAGCAAATTAGAATTGCTGCATTCTTGATGTGGCCCCCCATCACTCCGCCGCCTTGGCCATGAAGACGGCCTGTTGGTCGAACTGACTAACATCGTAGGAGCCGCTCAGATTCTCGCTCGAATATGTGGTCGAAGTGCCGGAGTACGTTGTGCTGCCGTAAGGCGTACTTACGGTACCTGAGTGATACGTCGTATCCGTCGTAGGTAAGGAGATCGTGAAGTGGTTTTCACGGCTTCCCGTGTACTCCGCTCGCACGATTACGATGTCTGCGCCCACCTGCGTAGCATGATCGACGGCCTTAGAGCGGGCCGCCCACTCACCTTGAAAGTTTGATACTCCAAGGACGACGTACCCACGTTTTTGATAATCCTCGACTCGTGACTGAATATCGAATACTTCGACAGTACTGACCTCGTTGCCAGGACTCGCAAGATCGTCTGGATTAACGCCGTAGTCGCTATAGTAAGTTTCAAATCCGTTCGTACTCTGACAGGCGGAAGCTAAAATGCAGAAGGGTATCAGGCAAAGGGCTTTCATATACCTCCTTGGCTCATGTCATTCGTCGGCACTGTGTGCAACGGTTACGGTGAAACGGCGGTGGCCCGGACGACATACCGATTTGGACCGAATGTAATGCTATCAAAGGGATAGCAGGTAGCTAAGGCTAAACCCGGCTGATTGTCCGCCGGGTCAAGCGAAAATGCGGCCCAATGCAATATCTTGTTTCCCGTAACTTTGTAGTCGTGGACGTTTCCCCTCATATCGGCAACTGTGATCGTGTCACCAGTCTTCAAATCCTCGAGAAACGCGAAATGCGTATCCCGATGGGCTGTCAGGACTGTGGTGCCGGGCTGCCCCGGCGCTGCCGTGCCCGGTAGTACCGTCGGCCCGAAGGCCATCGCCTCGCCGGAGCCACCGCTCAGCACGATCTGATCCACGCCCAGGCGGGGCACCCGCAGGCGGGCGACCGGCGCCATGTCCGCCCACGGCCAGGGCTTCTGCGCGGTGCCCGAGGCCTGCGAGACCTCGAAGGCCGAGTTCAGGAGGATCTGGGCGACCATCGCTTTGGCCGGGATGACCGCCGCCTGGGCGGCCATCCAGATCCCCAGTCCGGCGACGGCGATCAGCAGGCCCCGGACAAGAATCGGCATCTTCGGTTCCGGCTGGCGTTGTGTCGCCACACTCAGCATGACGTGCCCTCCGGACGGCCCCGGCGACGGGTCAATGCCAGGCCCGCCAGGGCGAGCAGCGTGAGCAGCACCCCGGTCCTTAGCGGCCCCGCGAAGTTCATTGCCGTCTGCGGCAGTGGTATTGCCGTGCGTGCGCCATCGATACCCGCCAGCTGTGTCCCGCCATCCGGGGCCGTGAATTCCTGCCGATCTCGCCCGAACAGCCTCTCGAAATCCCAGCCTGCTGGAAGATTGATGGGCAGGTCGCTCTCGGTCAGTGGTGCCCCGTCCGGCCGGCTCGGCTTGTCATCCACCGCGACCAGGCTGGTTTGTCGGGTGACGATGCCGAAGCGCATGCCGAGGGCCTCGGTCCGCGCATCGGCTGCCGCCGTGTCGAGCCGCCCCAGCAGGCGATCGGCCTCGATGGCCTCGATGCGCCGCCGCGCCCAGCGTTTGGCCACGGCCGTGCTGGGCTGGGCATGGGCGAGTTTCATGGTGGCCTGCCAGGGCTGACCACCGCGCCGGCCGCGAAGTGTCAGGGTCCCGGTGAGCTCGTCGGCACGGCCCAGCAACACGATCGGTTCGCCCGCGTGGACATCGGGCAGGGCGTGGGGCGTCAGGCGCAGCCCGGCATCACTGGTCTCCACCGTCAGGTCGGTCAGCACCGGACGGCGCAGACGCTCAAGCAGCGCCGTTATCCCTGCCTCGACATCCGCTGGCCGGCTGATATAGGTGAAGGTGCCGCGACCCAGGCTCGCCATGCGGGTCATCAGGTAGCTGTTTGGGGCCGAGCCGATCCCCACCGGAAACACCCGGGTGGTGCCGGCATGCCGGCCCACCATGGCCAGGATCTCGGCTTCGTTCGAGATCGCCCCGTCCGTCAGGAATATCACCTGCCGCAGGCGGCTCTCATCCTCGACCGCCGTGGACAGGGCCGCCTCGACCGCCGATAGCATCTGGGTTCCGCCACCGGCCTCCAGCGATCGGGCATAGCGCCGGGCAATGTCGAGATTGGCCGGCGTGGCCGCCACGCCGGTCTCGAACAGCCGGGTGGTGGTGTCGTTGAAGCGGATCACATTGAAGCGGTCCCCGGGCGCCAGCGTGTCCAGCGCCTTCACCAGGCTGGCGCGCGCCTGGCGCATCGACTCGCCGCCCATCGACCCGCTGTTGTCGATCACGAAGACCAACTCGCGCGGGACCGGTGGCGTATCCGGCAGGTCCGAGGGCGGGGTGATCGTGGCCATCACGTAGTCTTCGTCATCCACCCGCTGTCGGAACAGGGCCACCGAGGGTTCCTGTGCCGGCGCCTGCCAGTGCAGTACGAAGTCCCGGTCCGCCGGCACCTCGCCGTCGGCCAGCCGGATGCGGCGCCGATCCCCGGCGCCTTCGATCACCACGTCATGGTGCGGACTCTCGACGCCTGCCGGCACGAAGCCCGGCCGCAGGTCCACCCGCACCGATACCGGATTGATCCGCTCGCCCAGTGCCGGATTCAGCACCGGCGACTCGGAGACCGTGCCCGAGTTACTACTCGGGGTCTTGCCACTGCCTGATCCGCCGGCCTGATACCGCGGCCCGGCCACCAGCGGCAGCCGCAACGAGTAGCGTCCCGCCGCCTGGCGGATCGGCATCTGGAACTCGATCGAGACCAGCACCGTCTCCCCGGGCCCGATATTGGCCACCCGATTGGTAAACAGATTCGGGCGCTGCTGGCTGACCAACCCGGCCTTGCGGCCGTCGGCCTTCGCGGTCTCGTACATTTCCCGGGCCTTGCCCCGTGGCTGGATCTCGCCAACGATCACCTTCTGCCCGACGACCATGGTGAGATCATCCACCGCCGCATCCGGGGGCAGGGGATAGTGATAGGTGGCCGCCATCCAGGCCGGTGAAGTGTTGCGGAAGGCCTGGGTCACCCGCACCCGGGCTAGCGGGCCGGTCACCGTGACATCCAGGTCCGTGCCCAGCCGCACCGCCGGCAGACTCTCCGCCGTCTCGTTGCGGGTCAGCTCGAGGGTGCCGCTGCGGATCGACTCGCCGGCCGCGGCCGGCAGGACCGCGGCCAGCATCAGCAGGCAGATGAGATGACCCACTGCGTGGCGGGTGTGTGCGCGGTGATGCATGAACTGTCGTGTCGGGTCGGTGTGCATGGCGTTGCTCCGTGTGGGAGGAAGGACGGTGCAACGCTAGGCCTCGCCCGTGCCGGACAGCCATGGGCAAAGTCGGCCGATATCCGCCGATGTCCGTAGACAGGGGCAGCCCGGTCCGGCATGGTCGCGGGACTGTGCAGAAATGTGCGGGTTTGTACGGGGCGGGGTGATGGTCAGCCGGGATACCGATCAGATCGACAACGAGACCGTGGCGGGTGCCGTGCGCGAAGCGCTGGCCCGGCGGCGGCTCTCGCGCCAGGCCGTGGCAGAGATGGCCCGAGTGAGCCTGTCCACCCTGGAAAAGGCGCTGGCCGGGACCCGGCCCTTCACCCTGGCCACCGTGATTCGGCTGGAAGAAGCACTGGGCACGCGCCTGCGGGAGGTCGGCAACGGAAACGCATCGTCGCCGGTCGATGCCGGCCCGACCCTGGCCGATGACAGCCTGGGCGCCTACTCCCGTCAGGCGGTCCGATGGATCGAGGGGGCCTATCTCACGCTGCGGCCCAGCTTCAGCGAACCCGACGGCATCTACAGCTATGTCACCACCATCCGCTGGATCGACGATGCCGGCCACCTGGGC
This sequence comes from Spectribacter acetivorans, assembly GCF_031846305.1. Classification (NCBI taxonomy): domain Bacteria; kingdom Pseudomonadati; phylum Pseudomonadota; class Gammaproteobacteria; order Salinisphaerales; family Salinisphaeraceae; genus Spectribacter; species Spectribacter acetivorans. The sequence continues at coordinate 1,889 of NZ_JAVRHY010000027.1, read as the reverse complement.
TATGCCGAATCCAAGCGCACGGACGCCGACTTCGAGCAAGTGGGGCAGGTGTCCATGCCGCACCTGTCGGGGCACATCTACCTGGTCACCAACGAGGGCGGCCAGTACCGGATGATGATGCTCGGCCGACCCACCGTGCAGGGCACGCTCTACGGGGTGCTCTCGACACTGGAAGTGGGGCAGGGGTCACAGCTGGTCCCGTCGGTCGGGCCCGTGGTGCTGATGCGGCTGGACCGGATCACCGACCCGGAGTTCGGGCTTATCGCCCCCGGCAAGTCCGCGCATCGGCGCTACCGCACGGTCCTCGACGAGGCCACGGCGCAGGACTTCGTGCGGATTCATCGATGACCATGACGATAGCGTGGCTACCCGGAAAAGACGACAGACTATCCGCAACTAGAACAGCCAAAGGATTACGGTAACGGTTGAACCTGGAGAGAAAAGGGTTAAATCAATCTAGGTGCTAATTGTAATTTTTCCCACTCGGGGCAAGGCTACTGTCCAGCAATTGTTCAAGCTCTTGGTCGTCGCAGTCGCTTGGTGCCAATAGCTGTTTACTCAATGAGCGTTTTCGTTCGAGTAGCTTATGCAAATTGCGGTCAAAACTTGCGTCTTGGTAGCGGGGGTGAATTGCCATGGGGTAATGAACTGACACCGCTCTGTCCTGACCTATTCGATAAACACGGTCCGTGCACTGGTCCTCCACGGCTGGATTCCACCAGCGCGATAGATGAACTACGTTGTTCGCGGCCGTGAGTGTAAGTCCAACTCCCGCGGCTTTCGGGGAAAGCAGGAATAGATCGAACTGAGTACGGTCTGCTTGCTGAAACTCTTCAACAATTTTCTGCCGTCTATGACCGGACGTTTGACCGTTTATTCTTAACGGTGGGCGTTGCATGCTGTAGCGCTGCTGTATGTACTGGATTAGAAGGTCCTGGATTTCTCGATACTCGATGAATACGAGTACTTTCTGATCAGAATTCGCTATGTCGTCGACAACTTGAAACAGCCCTGTCAAGCGTGCGGATGACTGCACGGTCTCGTCGGTTATGCCCTCCGGACCAGGGTCTTCCGGGAGCAAGCTGACCCGCCGCAGGTGTTGCAATGCCTTCAGGGTGGATCCTGGGCCGACTTCCGCGTTCTGGACCTGATCGACAATTGCATCGTATGCCGCTGTCTGCCGATCCGGCATTACCTTCTCGATCCGGTTTTGCTGGATAGAGGGCAATCCGGACAGGTGATCCTCTTTCATTCGTCGGAGTACGCGGGTAGGAGGATGCTCCTCGAGCAGTTGTGAACGGAGACTGCTTAGCTGGCCGGCGGAATCTGATTCTTCGCTCGTGCTTGCTTTCTCGTAGAATGATTCGAATGCTTTTAGGCTACCTAGCTGCCCCGGCGCAATGGTGTCCATAATCGACCAGATATCGGCGATCCTGTTTTCTACGGGGGTACCAGTTAAAGCAAGATAGAAGTCAGCATGGACCGATTTGGCCATGTCGTGTGTGAGTGACGTGGGATTCTTTATTTTCTGAACTTCGTCGTAGACGACAACGCCCCAGTGAATATCGACGAAAAGGTTGATGCGGTCCCGCAACGTTTCATAAGTGGTCATCACCCAGTCTGTCTGGGCTAGGCGTCTGTGGCGCTCGCTTAAACGCATCTGAGCGAGTTCTTTCAGGTCTGGGCCGTACGCGCGAAACAACTGGCCAAGTCCGGGGCGTGATAAGTGTAAGTCCTCCTCAGCTTCCCAATTCCTGAGTAGCCCGGTGGGCGCTACCACTAAAAATGGTTTTGATCCCCGATCGCATTGTTCTTGAACCCAGGCCAAGAAAGCTAATGTCTGCAAAGTCTTGCCGAGTCCCATGTCGTCAGCTAGGAGCGCGCCATTA
>NZ_JAVRHY010000026.1:0-15920 GCF_031846305.1 Spectribacter acetivorans | reverse complement strand
ACCCGACCCTGCAGCCCGTAGAGCACCGCCCCGTGCTCGCCCACCGGCAGCACGCCGAAGTAGGAGCCCACGTACGGCGGGACCAGCATGTCCCAGGTGTCACCGTCCACGCTGCGGGCGAGCATGCCGCGCTCGCCGGCGATCAGCAGGGTGCCGTCGGCCAGCTGTTCCAGGTCGTACAGGTGGAAGCCGGCGGCGAACACGTCGTTGTCCACCAGCGTCCAGCTTTCGCCGCCGTCGTCGGTGGTGCGCATCAGGCCGTTCGAACCGACCAGCGTGGCGCTGTCCGTACCGGTGGGCAGGATGTCGAAATAGGGCTTGCCCCAGTCGGGCTCGAAGTTCACCAGCGACCAGGTCTCGCCGCCGTCGGTGGTGCGCAGCACGGCGCCGTCCCAGCCGGTGGCCCAGCCGTGGGTGGCGTCGCGGAACACTACGCGGGTGAGCATGCCGCGCACCGGCACCGGCACCTGCCGCCATGACTCGCCATCGTCGGACAGCAGCATGTGGCCGCGTTCGCCCGCCGCGACGAACTGGTCGCCGGCGCGGGCCAGCGCGTTGATGATGCCCCGATCGGCCAGCGGCATCATTTCCGCTGGCTGGGCCTTTCGGGTTTCGGTTTCGGCTTCGTCGGTCTGAGCCGCTGCGGTCCCGGTGGCGATCAGCAGCCCGGCCGCGGTGGCGGCGATGATGTGACGCATCATGACGGTTTCCTCTCGTCCGGCTCGTCGCTGGCGCCGGATGTGATGTCCTGTCCCTGGTGGCGGGTTTCCTCGCCGGCGAAGAAATGGGCCAGGGCCGGCAGCACCAGAATGGCGCCGAACATGTTGGCGGTGAACATGTAGACCAGCATCAGGCCCATGTCGGCCTGGAACTGCAGTTTGGAAAACAGCCAGGTGGCCACGCCCAGCCCCAGCGCCACGCCGGTGAATACCACCGCCTTGCCGGTTTTCTGCAGGGTGCGGTAATAGGCTTCCTCCAGACTCATGCCACGGCGCAGGCCCTCGGCCAGGGTGGCGTAGATGTAGATGCCGTAATCCACGCCGATGCCCACGGCCAGCGCAATCACCGGCAGCGTGGCTACCTTCATGCCGATGCCCAGCGTGGCCATCACCCCGTAGGCGGAAATGGACACCAGGGACAGCGGCAGGGCCACGCAGATCACCCCCGAGAAGGTGCGGAAGGACAGCCACAGGAAGGTCAGCACCACGGCATAGACCCAGAGCACGATTTCCACTTCCTTGGCCTCGACCACCTCGTTGGTGGCGGCCATGACCCCGACGTTGCCGGACGCCAGCTTGAACTCGATGTCCGGCGTGCTGTTTTCCTCGGCCTTGTAGGCCTTCACCGCGGCCACGATCTCCTTGATCGTCGCGGCCTTGTGGTCGGTGGTGAACAGGAACACGTTGAGCGCGCTGCAATCGTCATTGAGCATGCCCGAGGTCGTGGGCACCAGCGCGGTGGCCTGGGCCAGCGCGTAACGGTTGCGCGGCACTACCTGGGCATTGAGGCGGCCCTCCGACAGCCCTGCATAGGCCAGCTTGGACAGATCCAGCAGGGTCATGGTCTCGCGCACGCCGGTCTCGTTCTTCATGTGCCAGGCGAAGCGGTCGAGCTCGGCCATCAGGTCGTACTTGATGCAGGCGTCGGGCACCGTTTCGGCAATCACGTTGAACTGGTCCACGCCCAGCGAAAAGTTCTCGGCAATCAGGCGGGCGTCCTGGTTGAAGCGCGAATCCGGGCGCAGTTCCGGCACGCCCTCCTGGGCCGAACCGACGGTGAGGTCGTCGTACTTCCACACGCTCCAGCCCAGAATCAGCGCGCACACCAGCAGCGTGACCACCGCCGCCGGGCGCTTGGTGAAGGTGGCGGCGATGAAGCGCCACAGCCGGTCGCCCAGGGCCTCGCGCCGGGCATGCTTGCGCTGGAACGCCTCGCGGTCGCGGACGTTGGCAACCGTCAGCAGCACCGGCATCAGCGCCTTGTTGGTGATGATGATGGCGGCGATGCCGAAAGCGGCGTTGAGCGACATCTCGCGGATCACGTCGATGTCGATCAGGTAGATGGTCAGGAAGCCCGCCACGTCGGTGATCAGCGCGATGGTCCCGGGAATGGCCAGTCGCCGGAACGTGTTCAGCGAGGCGCGATACGCCGTGTGGCCGGCGTCGGCGATCTCGCTGGCCCAGGCGTTGACGTACTGCACGCCGTGGGACACCGACACCGCCAGCACCAGGAAGGGCACCAGGATGGCGAACGGGTCCAGCCCGAAGCCGGCCAGGTTGAGCAGGCCCATTTCCCAGATCACCGCGGCGATCGAGCACACCAGCGGCAGCATGCCGAGCATGAACGAGCCGGTGTACAGCCACAGCAGGATGCCGGTGAGTATCAGCGTCAGCGCGAAGAAGCCCACCACCTCGGTGGCGGCGTCGGTCATGTCGTCCACCACCTTGGCGAAGCCGATGATGTGGACCGTGGTGTTCTCGTCCTCGAACTTGGTGCGGATCGCCTCGAGCTTGTCGCCCACCTCGTTGTAGTCGATCTTCTCGTTGGTAACCGGGTCACGCTCCAGCAGCTCGGCCACCACCATCGCCGCGCTCTGGTCGTTGGAGACCAGCCGGCCGATCACGTTGGCCTTGGACACGTTGGACCGCAGCTTGTCCATCATTTCCGGTGTCGGCGCGTAGTCGGCCGGCACCACGGTGGAGCCCGACAGCCCGGTGGGCTGGACCTCCACGTAGAGAATGTTGGGGGTGAAAATCGAGGTCACCCGCTCGCGCTGCACGCCGGGGATGAAGAACACCTCGTCGGTGAGCTTGCGCAGGTCCTCCATGAACTCCGGCTGGTAGATGTCGCCGTCCTTGTTCTTCAGGGCGACCAGCACCGTATTGGCCCCGCCGAACTCGTCGTAGTACTCGAGGAACGTCTCCATGTAGGGATGTTCCTGCGGCACCATCTTCAGCCAGCCGGCGTTGGGCTGTAGCTGGGATGCCTGCCAGCCGAGAAACGCGGTAATCGCGATCAGCACCGCCAGGGTGATCCAGCGGGCGCCGAAAATCACCGGCTCGACGATGCGCAGAATGCGCTGGGTCATGCTCATGAGCGTTGCTTCCGGTAGGCGGCCGCATAGGGCGCGAGGGCGTCGGCGACGCCCTCGGCCTCGGCTGCGGCCGTTAGTTGATCGTGATCTCCGGCGCCACGGCCGGCGATTTGTTCGGCCAGGCGGGTCTGGGCGGCATCGTCCTGGTGCGCGGTCAGCCGCACCAGCACCGGCCAGGCGCCGTGTTCGGCCACGGCGGCCACCGCGCCGGCCAGCAGGGCCGCGTCCTCGAAGATGAACTGCCCGAATTCGGCCTGCAGGTCGTCATCCAGATGCAGCATCAGCGACAGCGCCTCGGGCCAGCAGTCCTGCTCGGCGGCAGCCGCCACCGTGCCGCGCCGGCGGGCGGTGGGCATCAGCCGCACGATGTCGGACAGGCGGCCGGTATCCTCGGCGAAGAAACCGATCCGCAGCAGCGCGGCGTCGGATTCGATCGCCTCGATGGTGGCGGCCAGCGCGGCCTCCGACAGGCTGTCGAGAAACCGGCCCATGGTGATGAAGTCGTCCTCGGCCAGCAGCGCCAGCGCCACCGCGACCACCCGTTTCGGCGGCATCGCGGCCACCACGTCGGCGGCCCGGCGCGGGTCCAGCTCGCGGCTGACCTCGGCGAGAAAGGGCACTGGCAGGCGGTCGGCCAGGGCCACCGCCCGCTTGACCGGCAGCTCGCCGGCAATGCGCGCCGACAGCGTTGGCCCGAGCACCAGTTCCGACAGCCGGGCATTGGCGGCCAGGGGCAGCAGCGACGACAGTTTCGCCATGCCCTCGAAACGGGCCCGGTAGCGGTTGAACAGCGCGTCGGACAGGGATTCGCGGAAATCGCGCAGCGCCTGACCGTCGCGGTCCTCCAGGTAGTCCAGCTCGGCGGGTGCCAGCCCCAGAACGCGGGCCAGCTTGATGCGCTCGGCATGGGCGGTGAGATCGGACATGGACCGGCTCAGCCGAGCAGCAGCTTGCGGGCGGTACGCCGCAGCGGGCCGGGCACGAAGCTGGCGGCCTGGTCGATGGCGTTTTCCAGGGACTGGCGCTGTGCTGCCGCTGCGTCGGCCACCTGATCGCACAGGCGCTGACGGTCGGCCGCATCCAGCTGCGCCAGGAAATCGGTGGCGCGGTCGTCCAGCGGTAGCAGCCGGCGCAGTGATGCCGGATCAGACCCCATGTTCCCCCCTTGGCGGTCTCGCGTGGCAATCATCGGGCCGCCCGTGACGGGCGGCCCGGCAATCGTCGATCAGCGCAGGCGTGCCTTGCGCTTGAGGGCGTTCGGCCCGAAGTAGCCGCCGTCGTACTCGATGCGGAAGTCCGGAATCTTGCCCTCGTTGGTCAGGGCGGTGACGAAGTATCGACCGCTCTTGAGGTCGTAGATCACTTCCGGCGTGGTGGTGGTTGTGGGCACGAACGGTGCGGTGATCATGTGGCCTTCCTGGAAGCGCCAGAGTTCGCCGCGGGCGTCGTAGTTGTCCACCGCCACGATGCCCCAGGAATCCTCGTCCACGTAGAACACCCGCTTGCCGAACTGATGGCGGGTGCCGTCGCGCAGCGTGGCCTCGACCACCCACACGCGATGCAGTTCGTAGCGGGCCATGCCCTGGTTGATGTGGCCCTTGCCGGCCACGTCGGTGTACTTGGCGATGGGATTGCTCAGCAGGTAGGAGTTGTACGGGATGTACATTTCCTGCTTGCCCACCAGCTTCCAGTTGTAGCGATCCAGCGCGCCGTTGAACATGTCGATCTGGTCGTTGAACTGGAGACCGTCGGAGCCGATCGAGGGGTTGTCGTAACCCACGTCGGGGGCGCGGTTCACCCGGCCGAGGCCGGGATTGAAGATCCAGGCATTGCGGCCCGAGGTGCCCTTGCCGAAGATTTCATGCACCAGCGTGAACTGGCCGGCCACGCGCGGCGGCGACACCGTCTCCTGCAGGAAGTAGGCGATGATCTCGTTGTTGCGCTCGCCGGCCTCCTTGTTCAGGTTGCCGTACTCGAAGCCCACGTCCTCGATCACCTTGGTGATCTCCACGTCGCCGTCGGCGTCCACGATCGCCTGGTCGTTGAAGCGCTTGACCGCGGAACCGCGGAACTTGAGCTTGTGGTTCCAGATCACCTCGGCGCCGGACTTCGGAATCGGGAAGGGCACGCCCAGCTCGGCGCCCGAGATGTCGTCGGTGCCCTCCAGGGTGGCGCGGGTGGCGTTGCGCTTGGTGGCTTCGTTGATCTCGTCCGGATAGTAGGCCGGCCGGACCGACGGGTAGACGATCATCCGGTAGTCCGGGTACAGCTCGAACAGTTTCTTGTGGCCCTCGGTGAGCTTGTCGGCGTGCTCGGCGAGGTTGTCGTTGGTGATGGTCAGTCGCGGGTCGAGATTCTCCACCCCGATCTGGGTCACCAGGTTGTTGAGTTCCGGCTCCATCTCGGCGGCCTTCTTGAGGTCCTCGAGATTGGTGAGCAGGTTCATGTCCGGGTGGTTCTCGCCGAATTCGATGATCTTCTGGCGGACCTCCTCCAGCGTTTCCGGGGTGAAGCTCTTCTGTTCCTCGTTGAATGCTTCCTCACCGATCAACGGCGGAATAGTACCCTCGGCATTGCCTTCCGGATTGGCGCCGACCGGGCTGAGTTCGTTGCCCAGCTTGGCGGCTTCCGACTCGCTGACGGCGGCGTGCACCGGCATCTGCAGGATGGCCAGGGCCGCGCCCAGCCCGAGGGCGGTGATCATCTGTCGCATCGGTTTGTCTCCGTCCCGTGGGTTTGCGCTGGATCGAGTCAACGCGGGTTTGTCACATTACGCAATGTCAGCTACATTTGGCAAGGGTTCTTTCCTAAAGCAATAATCACTGGCCAGTGGGCCGGTCTGTCGGGAGGCGGGGAGATGATGTCATTGGGTGGACGGTCGCTTGCGGCCATCGTGGGCATGGCGGCCGGACTGGCCTGGATGACGCCGGCACAGGCCGTGCGATTCGAGTACGGGGATATCCAGGCCTCCTGGGAAAATCGGCTGATTCTCGGCGCCGGCTGGCGGCTGGAAGAGCGCGACGAGTCCCTGGTGGGCAAGCTCAACGTCAATCCCGACCTGTGCCCGGATGATTGTCTGTCGTTCTCCGGCGATACCGCCCCCAACCAGCGGCTGGTGGATGCGCCCGGGTCGTTCGTCGGGTCCAACTACGACAACGGCAACCTCAACTACGATCGCGGCGACTTCATCTCCGGACAGTCGCGCATCGAGTCCGAACTCAAGGGCTTCTGGGGCGACGTCGCGTTCAAGGTCAGCGGCATCGGCTTCTACGACGAGGTGAACGAGAGCTTCGACGACTCCAATCCCGACACCGCTTTCCAGCCCCGCTTCAGCGAACGGGCCGGGCCGATCAAGGAGCGGGTCGGGGCGGACATCGATCTGCTCGAGGCGTTCGTGTCAGTGCCGTTCCAGGCCTTCGGCATGGATTTCAACATCTCCGTGGGCGAACAGCGCATCCGCTGGGGCGAGTCCACCTTCGTGGCGCTGGGCAGTCTGGATCAGCTCAACCCGCCCAACGAGAATCGCCTGCGGTTCCCGGGCGCGCAGATCGCCAGCGTGTTCGAGCCCACCGGCCTGGCGGTGCTGACCACCAACTTCACCCCCAATCTGTCAGCCGAGCTGGTCTATCAGTATCACTGGGAGCGGGTGCAGCCCACTGCGGAGGGTAGTTTCTTCGCCACCAACGATTTTGCCGGCGGCGGTGACTACGCCGTGGTCGGCCTTGGTCAGTTTTCGGAGGATCCGAACCAGATCGGTACCTTCAAGACCGGCACCGCCCAACTGATCACCAGCACCTCGAACAGCGTGCCGGTGGATTCCACCCGCGGCGAGCCCAGCGACAGCGGGCAGGGCGGCCTGCGCCTGAACTACTACGCCGAGGACGTCAACGGTGGCACCGATTTCGGCCTCTACGCGCTGAACTATCACAGCCGTCTGCCCTATGGCAGCGTGCAGGCCACCGACCGGTCCTGCCTGCGCGACCGGGTGGATCTACCCGACGGCGGCGATCTGCCGGGCGTGTTGCAGCCGATCGTGTCGACCCTGGAAAACACCCTTGGGCAGCAGTTGTCGGCGGATGGCGTGACGGCCCTGGTGGCCTGCCAGGGCTTCAACGGCTCGCTGACCGAGGGCACCGGCCTGGGCCGCGAGCCGCTGCCGCTGGATACGCTGGGCGTGTTCCTGGATTACCCGGAAGACATCCACCTGTTCGGCGCCAGTTTCACCACCCAGTTCGGCGCCTGGTCGCTGGCCGGCGAGTACGCCTTCCGGCCCAACATGCCGCTGCAGGTATCGATCCCCGACGTGGTCTTCGCCGGCCTGCAGCCGGCGCTGCCGGACCAGGACATCAACCTGGCCATTGCCACCATTCCCAGCGCCCGCAACGCGGTGCCGGATTTCATCAGCACCCGCTATCGCAACAATCCCGTCGAGGCCAACGAGATCGTGCGCGGCTACGAGCGCTTCCAGGTGCAGCAGCTCGATCTGACCGGCATCCGGGTGTTCAGCAGCAGCAACCCGATCGGCGCCGACCAGATCATCTGGCTGCTGGAGGGTGGCATCACCCACGTCATCGATCATCCCGACCGCAGCGACCTGCAGCTGGACGGCGGCGGCCCCAACTGCACCCACGCCAGTCCCGGCGCCGACGGCACCGGCGCGGCCGGCCCGGACGCCCGCCGCCTGAATCCGACCCAGGCCGGCGACTGCTTCGCCGATCAGACCTCCTACGGCTGGCGCACCCTGGTGCAGGCGACCTACAACGACCTGCTGTTCGGCTGGAACGTGAACCCGTTGCTGTTCTTCTTCCACGACATCGACGGCGTGGCCCCCTTCCCGGCACAGAACTTCGTGGAGGGCCGCAAGCGGCTGATCCTGGGCACGGAAATCCAGTTCAGCCAGAGCATCCAGGGCCAGGTGATGCTGGAAACCTACTGGGGCACCGGCGACCGGCGCATCTCGCTGCGCGACCGCGACAACATCTCGCTGGCGCTTGAATATAACTTCTGATTCAAGGGGTCATCCGCGGATTTCACCGCTCGTTTCGTATCAGACGGAAGAAGTTAACCGCAGATTTCGCAGATGACGCAGATTTGAGAATGTGTGTGGATTAATGCGTCAGAGTGCGAGGCCATGGTTCGGCTTGGCCCTACGCCATCGCGGCTACTGGTCGCGTCGCAATCGGCTGATCTGCTGGCCCTGGCGCGAGCGTCGTCCCGAGCCACCCATTCAATCTGCGTGAATCTGCGAAATCTGCGGTTTCCTCTTTCGCGGATTGACGTGGATGAAGGATTTGTGTGGATCACTTCGTCAGAGTGCGAGGCCATGGTTCGGTTTGGCTATGCGCCATCGCGGCTATTGGCCACGTCGCAATCGGTTGACCCGTTGGCCTGGGGGCGAGCGTCGCCCCGAGCCACCCATTAATCTGCGTCATCTGCGAAATCTGCGGTTCCTTCTTGCAGATGTGCTACCGGCGCGTTCCGGATTACGCGGCCCGATCCGTCCCCGCCTCGACATCGCCGTATTCCAGCGTTCGACACGTGGGCGTGCGGGGCACGTCGGTGGCATCCGGCGCGGTGCCGAACATGGCGTCCACCTGCGGCACGGTGAAGCTGTACCAGTAGTGCTCGTTGCGGAAATGGTGCAGTCGGTGATTCTGGAACAGCTTCTGGGCGAAGGCGGACCTTGGCTTGATGCGGCTGTGCACGATGAAGTGCGTCCATTCGTATAGCAGCGTCATCCCCGCCAGCGCCGCCATCCAGGTGGCGGCCAGCCCCGGCTGCGGCAGCAGCCAGAATGCCCCCAGCGTGAGCACCGGTGCCAGCGTGGCGTGTACGTACACTGGCAGGAAGATGTGCTCGGGCCGCCAGGGCTGCTGGTGGTGGATGCGGTGCTTGCGGGCGAAATCGAAATCCAGCGTCCAGCCGAACACCTCGACCGGCCGCAGATGCAGCAGATACCGGTGCAGGAACCACTCCAGGAACGGCCAGATCAGGATCGGCGTGGCGGCCACCAGCAGGTCCAGGGCGGTTAACGGACCGAGGAAGACGCGCAGCACGATCGAGGCGCCCGCCAGCGCGGCGAGAATCTGCGGGCTGCGATAGCTCATGAACACGCCGACCGCCGCGCGCAGCGTGGTGGGGCTGTCGGCCGCGGCGAACTGGTTGCCGGTAACGGTGGAATCTTTCGCGCTCATGGCGTGTCGCTTTGCCCCGATGTGGTTGTCCGAGCGTAGGCAGCGCGTCTCGCCAATGTCAATTGGTGGTAATCAGGCGTGTTTATCGCCTCGGCGCCGGCCTAATGCCCTTCACGCGTCAATGATTAGTGGTCGAATGGCGATTGACCGACGCGGCAATCCCGATCGGGTTGGCATGAGCCAACGCTTGTGCGTAATCTCGGTATTCATAAACAGCGTGACGGGTAACGGGCCGTGTCGAGTCCGTCCGGATGCGCCGACAATGGACGATGTGGTGCGAGGGGGAGTGCGATGTCGGGAACCAGGGCAGGAACCGTTCTGATCGGTGCCGGCTGTCTGCTGACAATGAGCAGTGCGGCCGGGTATCAGTTCGACTGGGGGGATCTGGAAATCTCCCTCAACAACCGGGCCACCGTCGGCGCCACCTGGCGCACGGAAAAGCGTGACGCCGCGCTGGTGAGCAAGCTCAACAACAATCCGGGGTTGTGTCCGGATGACTGCCTGGATCTGGGCGGCGCCAACGGCGATCCCGGCCCCAATCAGCGGCTGGTCGACGCCCCGGGTAGTTTTTTCGGCGCCAACGGCGACAACGGCAACCTCAACTTCGACCAGGGCGACATGACCGCCGCCCAGTTGCGCCTGGCTACCGACCTCACGGCCTTCTGGGGCGACGTGGTGTTCCAGTTCTCGTCCCTGGCCTTCTACGACGGGGTGGCCAGTCATCTGGACGAATTCCATCCCGACAATTTCGAGGACGTGCCGCCGGTGACCTACGACGGCGTGGAGGCGGCGCTGGGCGACGACGCCCCCACGGCGTTCCAGCCCCGCCGCACCCGGCTGTCCGACGATTCCATCGACCAGATCGGCCACGATATCGATGTGCTGGAGGCCTTCGTCAGCGTGCCGTTCGACGCCCTCGGCCGACGCATGTCGCTGTCGGTGGGCGAGCAGCGGGTGCACTGGGGGGAGTCGCTGTTCAACTTCCTGGGCAGTCTCGATCAGCTCAACCCGGTGGATCAGAACCGGCTGTTCTTCCCCGGCACCGAAATCGCCTCGGTGTTCGAACCCACCGGGCTGGCGGTGCTGGACGTGCAGATGAGCCAGAACGTCGGCCTGCAACTGGTCTATCAGTACGACTGGGAACGCTCCAGCCCCGCTGCCGATGGCAGCCTGTTCAACATTCTGGAGGCGGCCGGCGGGGGTGACACCATCAACATCTCGCTGGGCCAGTTGTCCGAAGACCCGGACCAGACCGGCGGCTTTACCAACTTCCTGGCGCGGCAGGCCACGTCCACAACCGGGACGGGCCGTCGGCTGCAGGGGGCCGGGCGGCCGGAAAGCGGCGGTCAGTACGGCGCCCGACTGAACTGGTACCTGCCGGACTTCAACGGCGGCACCGAGCTGAGCTTCTACGCGCTGAATTATCACGCGCGTTTGCCGGTGGCCAGCATCGTGGCCGCCGACGAATCCTGCGCCCGCCGGGCGGGCGAGATTCCCGCCCCCGGCAGCAACGACATCCCCGGCCTGGATGTGCTGACCGCCCAGCTGGAACAGGCGGTGATCGAGAACGTGCCGCAGGATCTGGTCAGCGGCATCACCTTCCAGGACGTCAGCGCCGACGCCATCGCCGTGGCCATCGCCTGCGGCGGCTTCAACGGCCAGGGTCGCCTGGCCGACGCGCTGCAGGCCACCTTCGGCCCGCTGTCGCCCAACGGCCCCGACGAAGCCGCGCCCATCGACACCATCCGCCCGTTTCTGGACTACCCGGAGGACATCCACATGGTGGGGCTGTCCTTCAACACCAACCTGGGCAAGTGGGCAATGGCCGGCGAGTACGCCTTCCGGCCCAACCAGCCGCTGGCGATCCAGGCCTCCGACGTGGTGTTCGCCGGCCTGCAGCCGGCCTTCGCGGAAGAGGATGTCAATATCGGCGTGGGCGTGCTGCCCAGCGCCCGCAACGCGGTGCCCGATCTGCTGTCGGTGTACCGCAACGATCCGGTCGAGCCCAACGAGCTGATCCGCGGCTACGAGCGGCTGCGGGTGCAGACCGCCGACATTACCGGCCTGCGGGTGTTCGGCCCCAACAATCCCCTGGGCGCGAATCAGATTATCCTGGTGCTGGAACTGGGCGTGACCCACGTGATGAACATGCCCTCACCCGACGATCTGGCGCTGGCGGCGCTGGATTTCGCCAACGGCACCCACCCCTCGCCGGGCGCCGACGGCACCGGCCAGCCGGGCGGGCAGCCCGATCCACGCTCGTTCAACCCGACCCAGCAGACCGGCAACTTCCCCACCGATGTGTCCGCCGGCTACCGCATCCTCGCCCGGCTGCAGTACAACGACCTGATCGGCGGCGTCACGGTGCGCCCGATCGTCGCCTTTCTACACGACATCCACGGCATCACCCCGGCGCCGATCCAGAACTACATCGAGGGCCGCAAGCGCATCCTGGCGGGCGCGGAAGTGGATTTCACCTCGCGCATCAGCGGGCAGATGATCTACCAGGCATTCTGGGACGGGAAGTTCAACAACCTGGTCGACCGGGATCATGTCAATCTGAGCGTGTCGTATAACTTCTGACTTGCGTTTGCGGTCATGCTTGAACGCGAGCGTCGCGTTTGTTGCACTGCAACGCACGATGAACTAATCTGGAAAGAAGTCTTTTCTTGTTACGCCAGCGGGCCACCGCAGGAGCGCATGCCATGAACAGTACCGATGTCCGTTCCGTCGCCGTTGTCGGCGCCAATCGCATCCCCTTCGCCCGCTCGGGCACCGCCTACGGGGATCAGTCCAACCAGATGATGCTCACCGCCGCCCTGGCCGGGCTGGTGGATCGTTGCGGCCTGGCCGGGGAAACCCTGGGCGAGGTGGCGGCCGGGGCGGTGCTCAAGCACTCGCGCGACTTCAACCTCACCCGCGAATCCGTGCTGGATTCTGGCCTGTCCCCGGACACCCCGGCCTACGACGTGCAGCAGGCCTGCGGTACCGGGCTGGAGGCGGCGATCCTGGTCGCCAACAAGATCGCGCTCGGCCAGATCGACGTCGGCGTGGCCGGCGGGGTGGACACCACCTCCGATGCCCCCATCGCGGTGGGCCGCGGCATGCAGCGGGCGATGATGGAAATCAATCAGGCGAAGACCAACGGCCAGCGCCTCAAGGCCCTGATGAAGCTGGCCAACCCGAAGAGCCTGGTGCCGGAGGTTCCCTCCAACGGGGAACCGCGCACCGGGCTGTCGATGGGCGAGCACTGCGAACTGACCGCCAAGCGCTGGAAGATCGCACGCGAGGATCAGGACCAGCTCACCTGGGAAAGCCACCAGAAGCTGGCCGCCGCGTACGGGGCGGGGTTCTTCGACGATCTGATCACGCCCCATGCCGGGCTGGAACGCGACAACACCATGCGGCCCGACTCCACCCTGGAGAAGCTGGCCAAGCTGGGCCCGGCCTTCGACAAGGAAAACGGCACGCTGACCGCCGCCAACAGCACCAACCTGACCGACGGCGCCTCCACCGTGCTGCTGGCCAGCGAGGACTGGGCCAGGGCCCACGGCCTGCCGGTGCTGGCCCGTATCGTCCACGCCCAGACTGCGGCGGTGGATTTCCGCGAGGAACGCGAGGGCCTGCTGTTGGCCCCGGCCTACGCGGTGCCGCGCATGCTCGACCGCGCCGGCCTGTCGCTGCAGGATTTCGACTTCTACGAAATCCACGAGGCCTTCGCCGCCCAGGTGCTCTACACCCTGAAGGCCTGGGAATCCGCCGACTTCTGCAAGAAGCGGCTGGACCGCAAGGCCGCGCTCGGGTCCATCGACCGCAGCAAGCTGAACGTCAAGGGGTCCAGTCTGGCGACCGGGCATCCCTTCGCCGCCACCGGCGGCCGTATCGTGCCGACCCTGGCCAAGACACTGGCCGAGAACGGCGGCGGCCGCGGGCTGATTTCCATCTGCGCCGCCGGCGGCCAGGGCGTGACCGCGATTCTGGAGGCCTGAATGCGCGCCGACTCGGCATGATTCCGAGCCGGTTCTGATTGTAGGGTCGGATTCATCCGACCGGCGGCGGCGCGCGGCGTCGCCAAACCAACGACACGGAGATCGAGCATGAGCGATTACCTCGTCCGCATGGCCCAGCAGCCGGCCCTGCGCAGCGTCATCAAGACCATCGGCCTGCCCACCCCGCAGACCCTGGCCCGGGCCGGCGGCCCGTATGTCGAGACACCACTCGCCGGCAAGACCGTGCTGTTCGGCGCGGGTGACGGCGCCACTGCCAGCAAGAAGGTGCAGACCACGCTCAAGGCGATGGGCGCCGAGGCGCAGTCGGCGGCCGACGTGACCGGCGACAGCCGCTTCAACGCGGTGGTGTTTGACGCCACCGGCATGACCGATCCGGCCCAGTTGCGGGCGCTCTACGATTTCTTCCATCCAATCATGCGCAACTTCACCGGCAATGCCCGTGTGGTGCTGCTGGCCGACGTGCCCGAAACCGCCGACAGCGTGCCGGCCGCGGTGGCTGCCCGCGCGGTGGAAGGCTTCGTGCGCTCGCTGGCCAAGGAAATCGGCCGCAAGGGCGCCACCGCCAATCTCGTCTATGTGGAAAAGGGCGCCGAGGACCGCGTGGCCGGGCCGCTGCGCTTCTTCCTGTCCGACCATTCCACCTACGTGGACGGCCAGCCGGTGCGCGTGACCAAGGGCGGCAAGATGCCGCGTTCGGTCCCGGTGACCAGGCCGCTGGACGGCAAGGTGGCGCTGGTGACCGGCGGTGCCCGCGGCATCGGCGCGGCTACCGCGGAACGGTTGTCCCAGGAAGGCGCGCACGTCGTGGTGCTGGACATCCCGGCCGATGCGGAAACGCTCGAAACCACGGCGAAGGCGGTCGGCGGCACCGCCCTGCCGCAGGACATCACCGACGCCGACGCCCCCCGGGCGATCGCCGATTTCCTCAAGGAGAAATTCGGCGGCGTGGACATCGTGGTGCACAACGCCGGCGTCACCCGCGACAAGATGCTGGCCAACATGGCCGAGCACCTGTGGGACATGGTGCTGGCCATCAACCTGCGTTCGATCCTGGCCATCGACGAAGTGCTGCTGGGCGACAAGATCGTCAACGACCACGGCCGCATCCTGTGTCTGTCGTCGATCGGCGGCATCGCCGGCAACGCCGGCCAGACCAACTACGGCGCCACCAAGGCCGGACTGATCGGCTACGTGCAGAGCCAGGGCCAGAAGTTCGGCGACCGCGGCATCACCGTCAACGCGGTGGCCCCGGGCTTCATCGAAACCCGCATGACCGCCGAGATGCCGTTCATGATCCGCGAGGGCGGCCGGCGCATGAATTCCATGTCCCAGGGCGGCCAGCCGCAGGACGTGGCCGAGCTGCTGACCTTCCTGGCCACGCCCGGCGCCGGCGGTGTGTCCGGCAATGTGGTCCGGGTCTGCGGGCAGTCGTTGATCGGGGCCTGATCAGGCCAGCCGCGCGTCCAGCCAGTCCCGCACCAGCGGCCAGATCTGGGCGCGGGCGGGTTTGCTGATCACGATGCCGGGGTGGTCGAAATCCACCTCGAAGCCGTTGTGGGTGCCGGCCCTCAGGAACGTCCGGTCGGTGCTGGCAAAGTGGCCGATGAAACGTTCGCAGCCCTCGGGCGGGTCCACCCGGTCGCCGGCGCCGACGATGGCCAGCGTCGGCTGGGTCAGCCGGCCGAGCTGTTCCCGCAGTTCGGGTTGCCGTCGCCCGTCGGCCACCATGCGGCCGGCGTCGGTCATGGTGGCGGGGGATTCGTCCTCCGGTCCCAGGCCCACCCAGCGGGCCGGCACGCGTCCCAGTAGCCGGGCCACGCCGCGGGCGAACAGGTTGCCGGGGAAATCCAGCCCCCGCTTGCCCACCTCGAACTGGGTGGCAAACAGCACCAGCCCGGCCACCTGGTCGGCGTGCAGAGTGGTGGCTACTGCTCGGGCCGCCAGCACGCCGCCGAAGGAGTGACCGATCCAGAACACCGGGCCCCTCTGTTCCTCGGCAACCAGCGACTGAACCAGCGGCAGGTCATGCTGCACGTGTTCAGTAAAGCCGGACCGGCCGGTGCCCGCATCGCCCCGGTTGGCGCCCACGCCCCGGCGCTCCACGATGTACACGGCAAAGCCGGCATCGGCCAGGAACGCCGCCAGCCCCACGCCCTGGTCGGACAGCCAGAATCGCCGGCCGGTGAACATGCCGGGCAGCATCACCACGGCGGCGCAGGGCCGGGCGGGGATGGCGCGCGTCAGGTTGAACCGACCGCCATCCGGGGCGGTCAGAATCTCGTGAACGGCGGAAGCTGAATCCGCTGCGGATACCGGGGACATGCGTGTTCCTGTGGCAGCCAGAAGGCCCGCCTGGCGGTGAATCCTGCTGGCAATCAAATTCGTATCGGGATAGAGTTCTTGCTGAATTCAATGATAAACGAGCCGCGCTCACAGCGGCGCCAAATGGCATTCCATCGAGATGGGCAGATACGTCCGGAGGTAAATCGATACATGACGAATTTCAAGCACGCAGCGGCGCTGGGCGCCGCGTTGGCCCTGGTCGGCGCGGCGAATACGTCGTTCGCCAAGGTCCCCGAAAGCGAAGCATCCAAGCTGGGTGGTGAGTTGACCCCGGTGGGA
>NZ_JAVRHY010000025.1:0-18588 GCF_031846305.1 Spectribacter acetivorans | reverse complement strand
GATTGGACTCCTAATCTGATCATGCCGCTTCGGTTCTTCCAGCGCTTCAAGATTGCGCCGGGTCTGACGCTGAACCTGTCGAAGTGGGGTGGTTCGTTGTCGGTTGGCCCGCCCGGTGCGAAGTTCACCTTCGGCACCGCCGGCACCCGCGGGACGGTCGGTATCCCCGGCAGCGGACTGTATTACACCGAGCACAATCCGCTTGATCGGCGTCGCGGTAAGCGTGGATCACCGGCACCGGAAGGCGAGAGTGCCGCCGACCGCCTGGATCTCGGATTCTTCCGGCGATTGATTACACCGCCGGAGGAGGAAGCCTTCGTCGATGGCCTTCGCCAGATCCATGAGGGGGATGAGGCCGGGGCCTGGAATACCCTGAGTCAGGCAACGGCGCAGGCCGACGCCGCCTTCATGGCCGGCGTACTGGCGCTGAAACGTCAGCAGCCGGAAGCGGCTATCGATTGTTTCTCATCGGCCCTCGACCGAGGGGAGACGCTGGGTGAGTTGTTCAGAAAGTACGAGATACGGCCAACCGTCAGTTTGAGTATCACCGACCACATCGATGCGCGGATCGAACCAGCCGCCCGGGGCATCGCACTGGCCCTGGCCGAGGCCTACCAGATGTCGGCGCAGTGGTCGGAGGCACTCGACGTACTCGAGTCCATCCACGCGGCTCAGCCCGAGGATTCGGTGGTCACGCTCTCTATGGTGGAGATTCTGGCGGCCGAAATCGCCACGCCGGACGCCTATCAGCGGGTCGTGTCGTTGACCAGGGATGCCGACAATACGGACGAAATCCGCGCCGCGATCTGCTACTGGAAAGGGCGAGCTCTGCATGAGCTAGGGCTGCACACCGCGGCCCGCGACGCGCTCACCCTGGCATTCCGGCGAAAGAAGGATCGAAGCGACGCATTCCTGCTCGCAGTGCAGTATGAGCGGGCTTGCGTTTATGACGCGCTCGGCAAGAAGACCCGCGCCCGGGAAGAGTTCGAGCGGATCTATGCTGCCGATCCCGGCTATGAAGACGTTTCCAGCCGTCTCGGCCTGGTCGGCTGATGGGAGTAGAGCCGAGCGTGTCGGGCCCCTTGTCGATTATCTCCGGCGCGCAGGCGGGGGTGGATCGCGGCGCCCTGGATGCCGCACTTGATGCGGGCATACCCCGCGGTGGCTGGGTGCCATCGGGGCGAGAGGCCGAGGACGGCCGAATTCCTGATTGGTACCTATTCGTGGAGCCTTGCCAGGAGGTTCCGTGTATAGGTACATCGAGCGGACTACGGCCATTGTCAGGCTGGCGACGACGAGACCGCCGGGGTCTTCGGGACCACCCTGGAATAGGGAGGTGCCGCACGTCGAGATCGGCACCCGCTGGATCCCTCACTGAACCGCTGTGCGCGGCGTTGGGCCGGACTGACTTAACGCGGCTGCTCCAAGAGTAAATGAACGGTGGCCTCCCGGCCCCTACAGCTTCCCGTCCCGCCGCGAGGCACAGTTCTCAGGGCCGGAGATTGATTGGATGGCGGGCCGCGCCGAGTGATAACCGCGACATCCGTGGAGCGCCGCCAAATGCCATCACTCGGCGAGATAGCGGACTGATAGCATTCGTGGGATGGATTACGATCAGACGCGATACCTGCGTCATAATCATCCGGCGTGGCGGCTGCTTTCCGTCGACAACGCGCCGCTAGTCGTTGGCTTTTTGCACGAGGCCTTCATCCGGCCCAATGTGCGGGCCTTGGGCGAGCAAGAGCTCGCCGCGCAGCTCGATGATTATCTCTTTCATTTGCGCGACGAGCATGGGGAGTCGCTCTATCCTAGGCCGGCCCGCGACTATCTCAACGAATGGGCCGCCGACGAGCGGGGCTGGCTCCGCTGCTACTATCCTCGGGACAGCGACGAGCCGCACTTTGACCTGATGCCGGCCACGGAGCGGGCGATCCAATGGGTCGTGGAGCTCGAGCATCGGCCGCAATTCATCGGGGCCGAGTCGCGGTTGCGCACGGTCTTTGATCTGCTACACGAGTTGGTGCTCGGCGCCGAGACGGACCTGCAGGCGCGCATCTCAGAGCTGGAGAGTCGTCGCGCGGAGATTGATGCCCGGATCCAGCGGATCCGGGAGGGCGAGCTGGATTTCATGGACGCGACTCGGCTGCGTGAGCGTTTTCTCCAGGCGACCCAGACCGCCCGTGCGCTGCTCGGCGATTTTCGGCAGGTCGAGCAGAATTTCCGCGAGCTGGATCGTCAGGTGCGCGAGCGTATCGCCACCTGGGAGGGCGGGCGCGGCGAGCTGCTGAGGGAGATATTCGGCGAGCAGGAGGCCATCGCCGAGTCCGATCAGGGCAAAAGCTTCCGGGCTTTCTGGGACTTTCTCATGTCGCCCGCCCGCCAGGAGGAACTGACCGGGCTGCTGGAGCGTGCCTTGTCCCTGAGTGCCGTGGCGGAACTCGACCCCGATCCCGGTGTGCGGCGCATTCATTACGACTGGCTCGAGGCCGGCGAGACCACGCAGCGCACCGTGGCCCAGCTCTCGCAGCAACTGCGGCGTTACCTGGACGATCAGGCCTGGCTCGAGAACAAGCGCATCATGGACTTGATCCGGGAGATCGAGCAGCATGCCGTCGCGATGCGCGAGCGGACGCCGGACGGCGACATGATGGCCCTGGATGCTCCCTCGCCGACCGTGGAGCTGCCCATGGATCGGCCTCTGTTCACTCCGCCCCTGAAGCCGGAGATCCAGGATCGGATTTTGGTGGAAGGGGACGAGGAAATCGATCCTCAGGCGCTCTTTGAGCAGGTCTATGTCGACCGCAACAAGTTGCGCAGCCGAATACGGCAGGCATTGAGCCGCCATTCGCCGGTCAGCCTGGCGAGGATTCTGGAGGCCCATCCTCTAGAGCAGGGGCTCGCCGAACTGGTGACGTACCTCGCGCTCGCCAGCGACGATGCCGATGCTCTGATCGACGACAGCAATACGGAAGAGGTGTCATGGGCGGACAGCGGTGCGATGCGGCGGCGCGCGACCCTGCCGAGAGTGTTGTTCACCCGAGGGGCATGATGAGCGAGACCGATCATTCTTCGCGCGAGCAAGACGGGTACGGCCGGACCGACGCCCGCCTTTCGCCGGTCCTGATAGCGCTGTTTCGGGGCGTCTTGCACGCGGATGCGGCGCCGCGAATCTGGCAGGAGATGCTGGAATTACAGGGCCGGGTGCGCGATTACGTCGCGGTGCTCGGCCTAGAGCTGATCCTCGACGAGGCCGAGGGGTATGGCTATTTGCGCCAGCGGCCCCAGGATCCGGACGAGGGCGACGAACTGCCGCGTCTGGTCGCTCGCCGCCAGCTCAGCTACCCGGTCAGCCTCTTGCTGGCCTTGCTGCGCAAGAAGTTGGCGGAGCACGACGCCGCCGGCGGCGATGCCCGGCTGGTGCTGACCCGGGAAGAGATCGCCGAGCAGATGCGGGTCTTCTTGCCCGACACGGCCAACGAGGCGAAACTGCTGGATCGCATGGAGGCGCATATCAACAAGGTCGTCGAGCTCGGGATGCTCCGGCGGATGCGGGGCCAGGAGCACCGCTACGAGGTCCGGCGCATTCTCAAGGCGTTCGTGGATGCGCAATGGCTGGGCGACTTCGATGAGCGCCTGCGCAGCTATCATGCTTACATCGAAGGCAATGGGCCCGATGACACGGGGGGCGCGTGATGGAATCGCAGCCGCTGGACTTCGCCGGCTCCGAGCAGCGCGCCGGCTTCCGTCTGCACGTCGCCGAGGTCTACAACTGGGGGACCTTCCACGACCGGGTCTGGCGTATCGCGCCGGGCGGCGACAATGCGCTGCTCACCGGCGACATCGGCTCTGGCAAGTCCACCCTCGTGGACGCCATCACCACGCTGCTGGTGCCGGCCCAGCGGATCACCTACAACAAGGCCGCCGGCGCCGAGGCCAGGGAGCGCTCCTTGCGCTCGTACGTCCAGGGCTACTACAAGTCCGAGCGCGATGCCTCGGGCGTGAGCGTCCGGCCGGTGGCGCTGCGCGACCACAACAGCTACTCGGTGATCCTCGGCCAGTTCCGCAACGAGGGGTTCGATCACAGCGTCACCCTGGCGCAGGTCTTCTGGATCAAGGACCAGGGCCAGCCCGAGCGCTTCTATGTCGTGGCGGATGCGGCCCTGACGATCAAGGACCACTTCGCCGACTTCGGCAGCGATCTCAATGCCCTCAAGAAGCGCCTGCGCGCGACCGAGGGCGTCGAGGTGCACGACACCTTCCCGCCCTACGGCGCGGCCTTCCGCCGCCGCTTCGGCATCGGCGGCGAGCAGGCGCTGGAGCTGTTCAGCCAGACCGTGTCCATGAAGTCCGTCGGCAATCTCACCGAGTTCGTGCGGGGCCACATGCTCGAGGCGGCGCCGGTGGACGACAAGATCGAGGCCCTGATCGCGCACTTCGACGATCTCAACCGGGCCCACGACGCAGTGGTGAGCGCCCGCCGGCAGATCGAGATGCTGGAGCCGCTGGTCGCCGACAGCGAGTGCCACGCCGAGCTGAGCGCCCAGGTAGAGGAGTGGCGCGAATGCCGCGACTCCCTGGAACCTTGGTTCGCCGGGCTGAAGGCGGCGCGTCTGGAACGGCGCATCGACAAGCTGGACGGCGATCTCGCGCGCGCCGGCAGCCGGATCGACGCGCTCGAGGAACGGCGACGCGAACAGGACGGACGGCGCGACGAGCTCAAGCAGGCCATCTCGGCGCACGGCGGCGATCGCCTAGAGCATCTGGCCCGGGAGATCGAGGCCCGCCGCCAGGAGGAGCGCGCGCGCCGAGAGCGTGCCGACCGCTACAACGCGCTGGCCCGGCAGCTCGACTTCCCCGAGGCCGTCGATGCCAACACCTTCATCGACAACCGGCGCTGCCTGGACGCGGAGCGGGACGCTGCCGATGCCAATGCGGTACAGGCCCAGAACGAGCACACCGAGACCGTGGTCGAGTTCCGGGAGCTAAAGGCCCGGCACGACGAGATCGAGGCCGAGCTGGCATCGCTGCGCCAGCGCCGCTCCAACCTGCCCGCGGCCATGCTCGATCTGCGGCAGCGGCTGTGCGACGACCTGGGGCTGGACGCGGAGACGCTGCCCTTCGCCGGCGAGCTGATCCAGGTGCGCGACGACGAGCGCGACTGGGAGGGTGCCGCGGAGCGCCTGCTGCGCAACTTCGGCCTGTCGCTGCTGGTCCCGGACGAGCGCTACCGCGCGGTGGCCGAGTGGGTGGACCGCACGCACTTGCGCGGCCGCCTCGTCTACTACCGCGTGCGCGAGCGTCGGGAACGCGGGCCGGCGGACCTGCATCCGGACTCGCTGGTGCGCAAGCTGGCCGTGCGGCCGGACTCCGCGTTCTACGCCTGGCTGGAGACGGAGCTGGCGCGGCGCTTCGACTACGCCTGTTGCGCCGACCTGGACCGTTTCCGGCGCGAGCCCCGGGCGATCACCCGGGCCGGGCAGACGAAGGCCGGCGGCGAGCGCCACGAGAAGGACGATCGTCACCGCATCGACGACCGTTCCCGCTACATCCTCGGCTGGTCCAACGAGGCCAAGATCGAGGCGCTGGAAAAGCGGGCCTCGGACCTGCAGGCGCGCATGCAGGAGACCGGCGGCCGGATCACGGCGCTTGAGGGCAGGATCGACCAGTTCCGCAAGCGCGCCGAAGCCGTCGGCAACCTGGGGATGTTCGCCGACTTCCGCGAGCTGGACTGGCAGGGCATCGCCGCCGAAATCGCCCGTCTCGAGGACGAGAAGACGCGTCTGGAGCGCACCTCGGACCGGCTGCGCGAGCTGCGGGAGCAGCTTGAGGAACTGGAGGCCGAGCAGCAGCGGACGGGGACGGAGCTGGAGCAGGCCAGGGACGAGCGCAGCCGGCTGACGGAGCGCCATGAGCGTGCCGAAGAGACGCTCAGCGAAGCTCGGCAGCTTTTCGGAACGGCGAGCGAGCGGCAGCGCACGCAACTCTTCCCCCGGCTCGACGAGCTGCGCCCCGAGGCCCTGGGCGAGCGCCAGATCACGGTGGAATCCTGCGATAACTGTCAGTCGGAGATGCGTCGCTGGCTGCAGTCACAAATCGACCGGGAGGGCAAGCAGCTCGACCGTCTCAGCGAACGCGTGGTTCGCGCCATGAGCGACTTCCGCAGCCGATGGCCGTTGCAGGCCCAGGAGATGGATGCCGACCTTGCCGCCGCCGGCGAATATGCGGCCCTGCTACGTGCGCTCAAGGGTGACGACCTGCCGCGCTTCGAGCAGCGCTTCAAGGAGTTGCTCAACGAGAACACCATCCGCGAGGTGGCCAATTTCCAGGCCCATCTCAACCGGCAGCGCCAGGGCATCCGCGAGCGCATAGACACGATCAACAAATCCCTGCACGCCATCGACTTCAACCAGGGCCGCTACATCGAGCTGCTCGCCGAGCCGGCGCCCGACGTGGACATCCGCGACTTCCAGCGCGACCTGCGTGCCTGCACCGAGGGTACCCTCGCCGGTGACGAGGACGATGCCTACTCCGAGAGCAAGTTCCTGCAGGTGCGCGAGATCATCCAGCGGCTGCGCGGCCGCGAGGGCACCGCCGAGGCCGACCGGCGCTGGCGCCGCAAGGTCACCGACGTGCGCAACTGGTTCACCTTTTCCGCCGAGGAGAAGTGGCGGGAGGACGACACCGCCCACGAGCACTACACCGACTCCGGCGGCAAGTCCGGCGGCCAGAAGGAAAAGCTCGCCTACACCGTGCTCGCCGCCAGCCTGGCGTACCAGTTCGGGCTGGAGTGGGGCGTGCGGCGCTCGCGCACCTTCCGCTTCGTGGTCATCGACGAGGCATTCGGCCGCGGCTCCGACGAGTCGGCGCGATTCGGGCTGGAACTGTTCCAGCGGCTCAACCTGCAGCTACTTATCGTCACGCCGCTGCAGAAAATCCACATCATCGAGCCCTTCGTGGCCAGCGTCGGCTTCGTCCACTCGCCGGACGGCCGGCGCGCCATGGTGAGAAACCTCACCATCGAGGAATACCACGCGGAGAAGGCGGCGCGCGTGGCAGGGGCACCGCCGCGCGCCATCGAGGTGCCGTGAGCCGGGAGAGGCAGTGGGCCACCCCCGCGGATTTGCGGGCGCAGGTGGAAAAGTACTGGCGCTGCGGCGCCATCCTCGCCGGGCAGATCACCGGCGAGGCGCAGTTCCCCTTGTCATTGCGGCTGCGCGGGCCCACGGGCGGCGAGGTGGCGCAACGCTTCGATGCCGTGCGCGACTGGATCCGCGAGCTGCGCGAGGGCAGCCGCGAGGGGCGCGGCTTCGGCTACGAGCTTCAGTGGCGGGAGGTGCGCAACCGGGTGCACGGCGGCAACCGCCTGCCGGTCGGCGCCTTCGTGCCCACCGCTGCTGACGCTCTGCGACTGATCGGCCGCCAGCGCGATGCCGAGCGCTTCGCGGCGCTGGTCGATCTCGCCCGGCGGAAGCAACCGGGACTCCTAGAATGGCTTGCCCGCAAGCCGCTTACCGCCTTGCGCCATGCCGAGGACTGGCCGGCCCTGCTCGCCGTGGTTGGTTGGTTCCGCGAGAATCCTCGGCCGGATGTCTACATGCGCCAGCTCGACATCCCCGGTGTCCATACCAAGCTCATCGAGAACCGTCGTCGCCTGCTCGGTGAGTTGCTCGACGAAGTCCTCCCGGAGCATGCCATCGACCGCCACCACGCTGGCGCCCGGGGTTTCGAGGCTCGGTACGGCCTGCGCCAGCGCCCGGTGCGGCTACGCTTTCGCTTTCTGGATACCGGGCTTCATTTGCATGGTCTGAGCGATCTGACCGTGTCCGTCGATGAGTTCGCGCGCCTACCCGTCGATCTGTGGGCGACGCCCGTTGAGCGGGTCTTCATCACCGAGAACGAAATCAACGGTCTCGCTTTCCCCCGGCATCCGCGTAGCCTGGTCATCTTCGGTCTCGGCTACGCCTTGGACCACCTCGGTGCCATTCCGTGGCTGCACCGGACGGACGTGCACTACTGGGGGGATATCGACACGCACGGCTTCGCCATCCTCGATCGCTTGCGCCACCACCTGCTGCATGCACAATCCCTGCTCATGGACCGGGAGGTCTTGGACGCCCACCGCGATCTGTGGGGCTGCGAGCCTCGAGACCGGCGTTTCACCGGCGAGCCGAGCCGCTTGGCCTCAGATGAAGCGACCCTGTTCCGCGCTATCCGCGACAACGAGTTGGGAACCAATCTACGCTTGGAGCAGGAGCGAATCGGCTATGGCTGGCTTCGGCGCAGGCTGGACTATCTGTAAGCAGCTTGATGCCACTTTTGGGCAGCGCTAGAAATAGGGGATTACCGGATATCGGGGAAGTCCTTAATCCTGCCTAACTCGCATCTGAGATGGGTCGAAGAGCAGGGAGATCCTCGCTATTGCCGGCGCCTTGGCGTGCGCTTCAAGGCGGCGTTGGCCTGCTACGCAGGGCGCAAACCGCCGAGTTGAACCAGGGCATTGCCTACGGCATCCACACCAAAACACGCGACGAGGACAGCATCGCTGGAGGCCGGGAGGCCGGACGATCCTTCTCCCGAAGGCGTCGGGGCAGTTGTTTAATTCCGGCTTCTCGCGTCGCGTTCGGCGTTCCGCGAGAACTGTACAGCGGGTACCGTGACCTTCGGCAAGTTCATGCGCGTGCACTGGCTCATCAGGTATTCCCGCCAGTAGGGCCAGATGTGGTAGCTGGCATTGTTCAGGGCGAAGGCGCGTTTGGCCTCCTCCTCGAAGTCTTCTTGCATCGCGTATTCGGCGACGAAGCGGGCCTCGACGCAGGCGCATACTAAGGGTTCGTCGGCCGCCTTGTCCGGCACTTCCGGCAGCGAGGTCCCATTGCTGCTGGCCGGAATGTTAAGGCGCATGCCCAGCTCGACCATGACGCGGAATAGCAGCTGCGTTTCGCCGGTGTCCGCTTCGAGGGTGGCGACCTGAGACTGCATCACATTGTGTTTCCAGGCCACTTCCATGTGTTCGATGCCGGGGCTGTATTGCGGCTCGAACTCGTCGGCAAGCCAGGACTCGGACTGGACGATGAAAACGTCCCGGATGCTCAGCGCATCGATCGCACGTTGCAGGGGCGTGTCGGTCATCAGCAGCAGGCGGCCTCGTTTACGGTCTGTTCCGGGTAGTCATTGCGGGATACGATCTTCAGGTGATGGTTCTGAGGACGATTGTCCGCTTTGGCCTGAACTTGCCATCCACTTGCGGTCTCCACCGGGTGGGCCGGGCCCGCGGCGTAACCACTCCAGTAGCTCAGGACATTCACGATCTGCTGATTCAGGCTGACGCCTTCGGCGTCGGCTGTTGCATAGAGCGTGCGGTGCAGGCTGCGCGGCAGGCGTAGCGTGACCCGGCCGCTAAAGCTTTCCGCCGGCACATAGGGCGCCGGCATGCAGCGATCCATTGCTGCCAGCGCATCGCGCGTGGTCGCAATGGTATCCACCGCGAGTGCGTAGGCTTCGTCGAACGTGTCGCCGTATTCGGCCACGTCCGGCAGTTCCCGTACGGTGGCCTCGAAGCAGGTTTCCCCGTCGAAGTCGCCTTTGCGGACAGTAATGGTGTAGCGATTGGGATCAAACATAGTGCTTCCTCCGTCACTCGGTGTCGGGGTGCTGCCCATTCAGATAGGCCCGTAAGTCAGAGTCGTGGTCGCCGAGCACGCGAAGGACTCTGGTGATGTATGCCGGCTTGATTTCGGGGTCTTTGCCGTGACCGCAGTTGAAGCTGGATGACCAGAAGTCAGGCAGGTGCGGGTGTGTGTATATCTTGTGTCCGCCTCGGCTACCGTCACGCATATCAAAGCCCAGTGACTCCATCAACTCGACCAGTTCGCGACATCGGATGCTTTTCTTGGACGCTTTGAGTCGCTCGCGCGTCTCGTCAAGCAACATTCGGCTCTCCGTTTGACACCGTATATAGTGTCACTTCATTAGTCTTCAAGGCAACTCCCGGTTGCGCATGGCTGTTGTGCCTGGGGACTGTTCGCCATTATTTGCCTCTAGTGTATTGATTCAGTTGATCAATGATTCCGGACGCGGTGAGTCACGAATGGTTTGTACATGTTCGAGTTGGCGTCTGATTGCGTCATGCTCCTTCACTTATTTCGTTCAGTTCGAATGCTTCGTATAGTATGCTGTGACTCATGCGCGGGATCATCCGTGCTGTCGAGAAGGAGCATGCCATGACGTCGATCGCGGAATCCGCACCCACAAGCCACCATGCAGACGAACCACTGGTACCGAGCGAGGCGGACCGGGAACTGGCTCACCGTGGGAAGGTTGTGCTGATGGACGCATTCCGTCATCAGGACAATGCCCAGGGCGTCAGGTCGCGACTGGTTATCGAGGATGGCGAGACACAGGACATCGAGTTGCCCCCGTCTACCGCCCGACTGCTGCTGACGATTCTCGATCACATGGCCGAAGGGCGGTCGATCAGCCTGACGCCCTATGACGCCGAGGTCTCCACCCAGGTGGCTGCGGATATTCTGAACGTGTCGCGCCCCTTCGTGATCAAGCTGGTTGAGGACGGCACGATCCCCTGCCGGCGTGTGGGCAGCCACCGTCGCCTGCGCATGGCGGACGTGGTGGCGCACAAGCATGTGATGGAAGCCGAGTTCGAGCAGGCCGCCCGCCGGCTGACCGAGCTCGGCCAGGAGCTGGGTGGCTACGACTGAATGGCGAGCTGCATCAGTTCGGGCCGGTTTCCGGCGGTGTTGGATGCCAGCGTGCTGTATTCGGCGCCGCTCACGGATCTGTTTGTGCGGCTTTGTATTGCCGGGCTTTACCGCGCCAGCTGGTCCGACAGTATCCACGAAGAATGGATGCGTGCGTTGCTGGCGGATCGGCCGGATCTGACGCGGGAGGACTTGGTTCGGCGGCGTGATGCCATGGATGAAGCACTGCCGGACGCGGCCATTGATGGTTACGAGGGTCTGATTCCCGGACTCGATCTTCCCGATCCAGGTGATCGGCATGTGCTGGCGGCCGCCGTGCGCGCACGAACGGCGCTGATCGTGACGCATAATCTGAAGGACTTTCCGGCGGAACGCCTGGAGCCATATGCCCTGGAGGGCGTCCACCCGGATACGTTCGCCTGTGATCTGTACTACCTGAACCCAAAACGAGTTGCCGCGATCGTCGAGGCACAGCGTTCGGATCTGCGAAAGCCGCCGATGGCAAGGGCGGATTTCCTGAGCCGGCTGGAAGCCTGTGGTTTAGTGGAGTTCGTGCGCCTGATTGAGGCGGATTGATGAAGGATCTATAGCAGGCTATAAATCGGCTGTGTCGCGTAGCGGTTGGGCGAGCGCCCGCATGCGCCCGGCTGGTAGTCTGGCTAATCTTCCAGGGTGATCGGTACTTGAGCGGCGAGTTGCTACTGGCGATTATAGCCAATGAGTTGCAGGATGCGGTCCGGGCCTTCCTGCGCAGTACGTTTCCGATCGCCACGCCGTACTTCCAGCGGGCGGGAGATGGTAATCCCCCGAAAATTAGTGCTGTTTAGAAGTGGAATTTTCTCGTAGTCTGGACCGAAGAGGCTCCCGTGAAGAAATCCCGATACAGCGACAGCCAGATCCTGGCGATTCTCAAGCAGGCCGAGAACGGCGTGCCGGTGCCCGATCTTTGCCGCGAGCACGGCATGAGCAGTGCGACGTTCTACAAATGGCGCAGCAAGTACGGCGGCATGGGCGCCGCGCTGATGAAGCGGCTCAAGGAGCTTGAGAGCGAAAACCGCCGGCTCAAGTCGATGTACGCCGAGGAGCGGCTCAAGGCCGAGATTCGCCAGGAGGTGATCAAGGGAAAATGGTAAGGCCATCTCAGCGGCGTGAGATGGCCCGACAAATCGTCGCCGCCCGGGGTGTGAGCATCCGACTGGTCTGCGCGGCCCTGTCGATCAGCCCGACCTGCTACCGCTACCAGCCCAAACGGTCGGCGGACAACGCGCGCATCGCCGACTGGCTAATCCGGCTGACCCACAACCTGGAGTTCCCAGGGTTTAGTGGACGTCTGGATTCGGCCGGTTTGCAGCTGTCTCAAAATCGTTCGGACTGACCCCGCCGATATGCTGATGCCGCCGCGTCCGATTGTAGAACGACTCAATATAATCAGAGATATCGTCAGCGGCTAACTGACGCGTTTTGTATATTCGCTTCTTGATGCGCTCCTTCTGCAGGCTGCCGAAGAAAGACTCCGCAACAGCATTGTCCCAGCAGTTGCCACGACGGCTCATGCTCGGTTCAAGCTTGTTCGTTCGACAGAATCGCCGCCAGTCGTCGCTGCCGTACTGCGATCCTTGATCGGAGTGCACGATCGTCTTGTCAGGGTGACGCTGACGCACCGCCATCAGAACGGCATCCAGCACGAGTTCCCGACGAATGGTTTGCCGCGCCGCCCATCCGATGACCTTTCTGAAAACAAATCCAGGACGACGGCCAGGTAGAGCCAGCCTTCCCACGTGCGGATATAGGTGATGTCGGTCACCCAGACGCGATCAGGCTGCGACACATGGAAGTTTCGCTTGACCAAATTCGGAATAAGCTCGAATGGCTTGCCAGCGACGTACCGCCGCGTGCGATAGTCGGCCAGTGCTCGCATATTGTTTTCCCGCATGAGCCTTGCGACGCGATGTTTGCTACAAGTCTCCCCTGCCTCTCGGAGGTCGAGAAAGACGCGAGGTGCGCCATACACGCCCTGGCTCTCCTTGAACGACGCTCGAATCAAACGCAGCAGCCGGGCGTCTTCCCGGTCACGGGTTGAGATCGGGTTATTCAGCCATGCGTAGTACCCGCTTGGTGCCACGTCCAGCAACCGGCACATCATGCGAATCTTGTACTTGCCATGGTTGGCCTTGATGAATTCGTACTTGCGACGAACGTCGCCGGATCCATTCTTCCTGGGCACATTTCACCTCGGGCTTTATGGCCTTAAGCGTTACAGTGTCCAAGAAACCCTGGGAACTCCACCGCAGTCGCGACGCGCATTGAGACGATAGCGTACTAGAGGTCTCTTTTATCGGACGTTAGATTCTGAGTAGGTATCAAAGGAAATATGAACTCAAGATTTGTGCCCATTACAGTGGCGATATTATCATTCGGATTAGCTGTATTTCTAGTTTTGTACTTCAATAGTGTCTGGCGCTGGGTTGTTGCAAGCCCGCTTTTGGTGCTTGTGACGTGGCCAGCCTTAAAAATTGGTTTATTTGCGCCCCAAACAGAAGTGGACAAAATGACCGGCGCAGATAAGCTAGATACCCCTATAAACCCGTACTTGCTAGCTATAGAGATGATTTCTTTCAGTCGATATATTCTCTATATATTGGCTGCTTACATTGGCTTCACAGAATCTCCTTTCTACTTTGTTCTGCCACTAGCAGCTATTGTGTGCATACTGAAGTCATTCAACCCCGTCAGGTTTAACCTTATTAGAGATTCAAGGCGTAGAAACGGGATTTCCGGTGTTGCCAAAATGTATTCGTTTTTCTATGTACAAGATCTTATTATAGTAAGTCTTGTATATGGGCTCGGTTATTTGATAAATATGCTCTTTTGATGAAGAAGAATCTAACAATCAATTGCAGTCCGTTCCAGCCTTGGCGGGCCTACACCGCTCGCGGCCTGTGGCCGCACCGCTGAATAAATAGCGCTAGATGAAAAAACACCATGCAAGCAATCAAGCTGAGAATTATCGACAGCGCGAAGTACAGCCAGCCGGGGACCGGGAGGCGAGTGGAGGCGTTCGCTTCCAGTACGAATAGAAAACCGAACGAGAAAAACGTTGCGCATGAGCCGGCGAAATTTTCGGTAAAAAATGTCCGGATAGATGGATGCATGTCTGCGATGACCCGAAACAGATACCAGTTCAGAACGAACAGGCAGAGGGTCGTTAACGCAAAGCCCTTGTTCGCCCAATCATCGTCGGGGGGCAGGTTGCGGCTGACGAGAAAATCACCGAGCCAAGCACCAGGAAGCAAGGCCAGGAGGATAATCATGCCAAGGGCTTCAGAGTATTTTCTTTCATTTTGCGAGTATGTGTTGCGTGAGTGATTGCCGAGCTTCTCGAGCGGTCGATATATTTTTCTACGGCCTATACATGAGCGCGGAAATGCTGCGGCACCGTGGTGTGGCACCACGAAATCCAAGACGGGCGGTCGTCCGGGATCACCGTCTCTGCATCGGTGCACGCTCGACGATCCTGAGGCAACCCGGGGGGCAGGCGTACGGCGTGGTCTATTCGCTTACCCATGCTGAAATCCACGAGCTTTACCGGGACTCTGGCCTGGATGTTTACGGACCGGAAGCCGTCATCGCCGAACTCTTCGACGGCCCCAGCATCCCCGCCGTCTGCTGGATCCTGCGGGAACCCCCGTCGCCGAGCGAGCACAATCCCGATCTCGTCGAAAAGCTCGGCCGGGCGATGGCCGAGGCGGGCCTTCCCGCCATCGACCTGTCCCGGCACACGGCCGCTGCCGTGATGGGCGCGACCGCCACCGGTCAACATCAGTAGCGATTCGCCCACCAGGCGCGCATCTCGTCGCTGACCTGCCCGGCGCCATGCAATTCCTTCATGAAGCGGGACAGCTGCCGCTGCTTTTCCGGCGCGCCGGGTCCGAGCCCGAGTTCCGCCCGCAGCGCATCGACCCGGGCTGTCGATTCCCACGTAAATTCCGGCAGCTCCCGCCCGAAGTGACCGAAGGCTGCGGTTGCCGCATAGATGGGTCGCGTCAGCTCGAGGTCCCGGATGATACCCGCCGGTGACAGATCGAAGACCCGATGGACGGCCTTTTCGATGTCGGCTTCATCAACACTGGCGGTGCCATGGGTATCCACACGCACCGACACCGGCGCTGCCCGGCCGATCGCATAGGCCAGCTGCACGGTGGCCTTCGACGCCAGCTCCGCGGCCACCACCGTCTTGGCGACCCATCGCGCCGCATAGGCCGCTGACCGATCGACCTTGGTCGGGTCCTTCCCCGAAAAAGCGCCACCACCGTGCGGACAGCTGCCGCCGTAGGTGTCCACGATGATCTTGCGCCCGGTCAGCCCGGCGTCGGCATGGGGGCCGCCGGCCTCGAATCGCCCGCCGGGATTGACCAGGCACTGGGAATGGGGCCGCATCAGGGCCTTGGGCATGATCGGCGCCACGACCTGTTGCATGACCTGGTTATGGAGCTCGATCTCATCCAGGGTGCCATCGGTCTGGGTGGAGACCACTACGGTTTCAATAGTCGCCGGGCGTCCGTCCTCATAGCCGAGCGTGACCTGGGCCTTGGCGTCCGGCCGCAGCCAGGGCAGGGTGCCGTCCCCGCGTAGCCGCTTGTGCTGCTGCATGATCCGGTGTGCCAGGCGGATGGCCAGTGGCATCAGCTCCGGTGTCTCGTCACAGGCGTATCCGAACATCAGGCCCTGATCGCCGGCCCCGAGTTCGCCATCCTCGTGAACGACGGCCCCGGCGATCTCCACCGACTGGCCGTGCACCCGCAGGAGCACCTCGCAGCGGTCGGGGTCGATGCCGGGAAAGCTGTCGTCGTAGCCGGTCTCGCGCAGGACGCCACGGACCAGCCCGTCCAGCTCGCCGCGCAGCTGCTCGAAGTGCCGGTCGTCGCGAAAGCCGAACTCCCCGGCCACCACCACGAGGTTGTCGGCCAGCAGGGTCTCGCAGGCGACCCGCGCGTGGGCGTCCAGCGTCAGACAGCGGTCGAGTACGGTATCCGAGATGCGGTCGGCCAGCTTGTCGGGGTGGCCGTCGGAGACCGACTCGGAGGTGAAGAGATAGCGCTGCGTCATGATCCGATTCCTCGTCCCCGAACAGAAACACCGGCAGGTGTCGGTCGGGGAGTGAACCGGATACCGCCGCTTTAGCCGTACTTGTATCCCGCCCGCAAGTTGGTACTTAAATCGGCGGCTGCCCGGCATCCGGACAATAAAAAACCCGCTCAGCGAATACGCCAAAGCGGGCCTTTTCAGGTCGCTTTAGCGGCATTTGTTACGCGCCCGCAATCTGAGCTCAAATCGGCGCAAAGTGAAGACTAGCAGCGCTACCGAGGCCCTGCAAATGCGTCGCCGAGATTGGACGGGCCCGTGTTCAGGGCAACACCGCCATCAGATCATCCAGGTGCTGCCACTCGAACTCGCGCTTGATTTCGTATCGCACGAGCACCCAGAAGTCCGGCTTGGGCTCGCCGGACTCGGCCTCGAGCCAGGCTCTGGCGTCATCCAGGCAATCGCGGAGGGTGGCAGCAATCAGCGACCAGTCCGGCTTCGGATCGTATTCGTAGCGCGAATAAACCAGCCAGCTGGGCGAAGTGTGACCGTGGAAGGCGTGGTCTGCCAGCTGCGGGGTGGGGTAGCACTCGCGGAACCGGGGATGGAGGCTGCCGTAATGCTGATGCACGAACTGATCGACGAACACCAGGCTGAGCATGACCGCCCGCATGCGACTGCGGTCTCTCGACCGACGAATGACCTGCTCGGTGCCGCACTGGCAAATTCTCGTGCGCTCCCGATCCTTGAGCGGCTGCGACTCAAACCAGGCGAATGTTTCCGGCAGGGAGGTGGCCATATCTGATCTCTCCGTGACGTTTCCTGGGCTGTCTCGACACGCCTTGTCGGATTGATCTGCCGACAATGGACAGCGCGCAGCAAACGTCTCAGGGTGAGCGGTGTCTACCGGGCAGCCTGACGCGAAAATTGCCAAGCGGCTAGTCTCGACGTCTCGGGAGCGGATGCCATGAGCCAGATCAACCGATTGAAAGAACCCGCATTGCAGCTCCTGTCATTGCTAGTCGCGGGCGTGCTCCTGAGCGGCTGCGTTGCGACCGGTGAGCCCCGCATGCGGACCCTCTCGGAATTCCAGTACGGCGACCGCGATACCGGGACTATCCGTGACAGTAGCTACCAGCGGCAGGGTGATATCCAGCAGCGGGGCGACGACTACGTCATTCGCGATAACCAGTATCGGGTGAAGTATCGCCTCGACCGGCGGGATGACGGCAGCTACACCGTCCGGGATTCCAATTACCAGCCCGTGGGCGAGATCAGTGCGCCTGATGCCGGCGGCACGC
Source organism: Spectribacter acetivorans (assembly GCF_031846305.1). Classification (NCBI taxonomy): domain Bacteria; kingdom Pseudomonadati; phylum Pseudomonadota; class Gammaproteobacteria; order Salinisphaerales; family Salinisphaeraceae; genus Spectribacter; species Spectribacter acetivorans. The sequence continues at coordinate 1,490 of NZ_JAVRHY010000025.1, read as the reverse complement.
GTCGGGTGCGGGATGGCGGTTACCGTCCTACGGGGCGTATAGAAAGCAGAGATGGTGAGACGATTTATCGGGACCCGAGCTATAAAAAACGCTTGGGAACGGAACTTGAGCTGGAATGACGTCCGGTTCGAAGGCCGAAAGCCACGTGTTAGCGGTGACGAACTAGTATTCCATCGAATCTCTGGCAGTTTACGGCCATCCTGAGCCACCCTTCCGACGGCGTGACAGATCCTGACGCGGCAAGAGTCGTCGCCATCGCGGCTGTCGGGCCCCGAGCCAGTGTAGCGACTCCATCCCATCGACTAATGGAGAAGCTCACATGGGAAACTCGGAAGTAGATAGCAAAAAGCCTCGTGGTTGCCGGACGCTGCTCAAGCCGCAATTGCGAGGAGCAACGCGAGAGTTCAGCCGGTACTTGTGGTGCTGGGCACCGGCACCAATCGAGGGTGACTGGCATTTGACCGTGGCTGTGGCCAACGTCGGCGGTGGCTGGCGCGTCGCCGATCGCTACTTCGCGGATGAAGCCTCGGCCTACCGGGCGGCGGCCCGTTACAACACAGCTCGGGGCGTCGAATACGGCGCCATGGAACGAATCCGAGCATCTGCTGCGGCGGCGCCGGCAAGAGGCGTGTCATTCAGACTGCCGAAGGCCTTCGAGTTCTCGAGCAACGTTTTCGAGGGTTTTCAGCGGTACGCGGAACCCTGGAAAGAGGCCGCATGGCCTGTCCCCCGGCCAGACTTTCCGTTGCAGCTGTCCGAGGAAAGTGAAGCCGCGGCCGAGGACCAGCTAGCCGGTTGCTATTGGGCTTGGTCCGTAGTCGAGTTGATTGCTGGATGGGGCGTGTGTGCCATCGCGGCGAATCGGGCGGGTGTATACGTCAGCCCGGAGTTCGTCTCCGGTATTCGCGAGATGGCTATCGCTACAGCGGATGCAAATAACCATTATCGCGGCCTGTCCAAGGCTCAGGCCGCTCGCATTATCGCGAGCGGCCAGTTTGCTGATGGATGTGTCGGCGCTCATCTCGATGAGCTATTGCGCGCCGGTGAGTACCCCTATTCGCTGCCGACCGGGCCTGATTCCAGATGAAAACCGGGCGCTATCTGACCGGCGGTCCTCGGGCACCGCTGACTTTCACGGGCTGCCGGTACGTTTCATGGCGTGCCGAATATCAGCATCGCGGCGTATATGAGGATAAAGCCCAGTGCGATCATCATCAGGCGCTCGTATTGATTCATGGCGCTTCTCCGGTTTGTTGTTGTTATTTCGCGGAATCGGCGTCGTCAGGTACGCGGTTACCCCGCATGGCCCGGCTCGCCGCCGAGCCATGCATGGCAACGCGTTGTGGCGGCGGGCCGCCGGTGGGGTCAATGCGGCAGCGCGTGCTGCTCGCTTACCAGCGTCTGGTGCGCCAGTACAGGTAGCGTGGCGAGCTGTTGCCTGGGCAACGTCTCGCCCAGTAGGGCCGACAAACGCCGACCATTGGCCAGAC
>NZ_JAVRHY010000024.1:0-23811 GCF_031846305.1 Spectribacter acetivorans | reverse complement strand
TGCGTTTCATGACGGCAACAAGCGAACGGCTCATGCTGCCGCCACCGTGTTCCTGTTGAACAATGGGTTCCGACACGAGACAGAGGAGTCGGATGTTGTATCGATGGTCGTCGCGCTTGCCGAAGACCAGATATCCGAATCCGACATGGCGGAGTGGTTTCGCCGGACCAGCGTTTCGATATGACCGGTAGGCAGCATCTTTCCGCTTGAGCGGGGCAAGCGCTTGCGGTATTGTCCGCCACCGATAGGCGCGTAGCTCAGTTGGTTAGAGCGCTACCTTGACATGGTAGAGGTCGTTGGTTCGAATCCAATCGCGCCTACCAGATTCGCCTCCCGGTGGCTTGGCAACACGCCAACCTCGCTAGTTGCATCCGACTTCTCACCAACGACCGTGGTCGTTGGTTGCGCGGCTCATCCTTGAGCCGCGTCCTCCGGACTCGCTTCGCTCGCGTCGTTCTGTTCCCGACAGAACGGTCGAATCCAATCGCGCCTACCAGTTCGAACGCGATGTAGGGCGATGGCATGGACCCGCCCCCTTTTTCGGCGTCGTGATGCGCCAGACTGGGGATTCCAGTACAGCAATGGAGGACGGATCCATGCGTAACCAGATTACGAGTCTTGGCATTGACCTGGCAAAGAACGTATTCGAGCTGTGTGGTCTGGATGCGGGCCATGCGGTGGTGTATCGCCGGCGCGTGCGGCGAGGCCAGTTGCTGGCCACCTTGGCGCAGTTGAACGTCGAGGTGGTGGGCCTGGAGGCCTGCGCGGGCGCGCATGACTGGGCGCGCCGGTTTCGGGAACTGGGGCATGACGTGCGGTTGCTGGCACCTCAGCACGTCAAGCCCTTTGTTCAGGGCCAGAAAAACGACCGCCAGGATGCCCAGGCGATTGCGGTGGCCGCCACCCAGGGGCACCTGCCCACGGTGGCGATCAAAAGTCGGGACCAGCAGGACATCCAGAGCCTGCATCGGGTACGCGAGCTGCACAAGCAACAGCGCACCCAGCTGATCAATCAGGCGCGAGGCCTGCTGCACGAGTATGGCCTTGTCCTGCCGGCGGGGGTGGCCGGCTTTCGCCGCGGCGCGGCCGCCGCGCTCGACGATGCCAGGCTTAGCCCGCTGCTGCGGCAACTGCTGGCCGATCTGCTGGCGCGCTACCGGGCCACCGACGACCAGGTCCGGGCCTATGATCGTCAGATCGAGGCGCTGGGCCGACAGCTGCCGGTATGCCGGCGGCTGCAGGCCATCGAAGGCATTGGCCCGCTCACCGCCACCGCCCTCTACGCCCACGTGGGCGACGCCCGGTACTTTGCCCGGGGCCGCCAGTTCAGCGCCTCGCTGGGCCTGGTGCCCCGGCAATACTCCAGCGGTGACAAACGCCGGCTGGGCGGCATCAGCAAGCGCGGTGACCGCTACCTGCGCACCCTGCTCATCCATGGGGCCCGAGCGGTACTCACCCGGGCCCAGCACCTGTCGGGGCGACGCGGGGCCTGGTTACGCCAGCGCCTGGCCCAGCAGGGCGCCAATCGGGCAGCGGTGGCCCTGGCCAACAAGAATGCCCGCATCGCCTGGGCCCTGATGGCCCACGACTGCGACTATCAGCCTGCCTGAGCCACATCAGGCCACCGACCAACTCATAATCACCCACCCCAGAGTGCACCGTCGCTGTGATGGTCAACAGGTCAAACCGACGCCGACACAACGCTGATGAAGTCTCGGGCCGACACAGGTCGATAGGGCGATGAGCGAGACGGCGTGCGCGAATTCCATCAGGGCCCGGGGCCGCAACCTTACCCCAACCCAAGGCCGGATATACGGATGCCACCTGTCCCCCTGACCCGCACCGCCGACACTTGCACCATTCGGGCGGGTCCATATACGGGTTTCAATCCGCCAGGTCGAATGAACTCGACCCTACATCTCACCAACGACCGTGGTCGTTGGTTGCGCGGCTCGTCCCTGAGCCGCGTCCTCCGGACTCGCTCCGCTTTGTTCCGGACAAAGCGGTCGAACCCAATCGCGCCTGCCAGTTCGAACCTATGTAAGGCGGGTTTCAACCCGCCGGCCCGATAACGGCTGGCTCCGGCCGGGCTTCTCCTCTATCATGCGCGCCGCCGCACACAACGCGGCTCGACATATTTTTAAACACGCGGCCCTTCGTATCGGTCGCCACTGACTGGAGGCTCCATGCCCACGATTACCCTGCCCGACGGTTCCACCAAATCCTTCGATCACCCCGTTACCGTGATGCAGGTGGCGGAATCCATCGGCCCCGGACTGGCAAAGGCGACGCTGGCGGGCCGTGTGGACGGCGAACTGGTCGATGCCTGCGTGGCCATCGATCACGACGCGTCTCTGGAAATCGTCACCCCCCGCGACGATGACGGTGTCGATATCATCCGCCACTCCTGCGCGCATCTCCTGGGGCAGGCGCTCAAGACGCTGTATCCCAACGTCCGGATGGCCATCGGGCCCGTCATCGAGGACGGCTTCTATTACGACGTGGCGCTGGACAGGACGCTCACGCCGGAGGATCTGGCGGCCATCGAGTCCCGGATGCTGGAGCTGGCGGAACGCGATCACGAGGTGATCCGCGAAGTGGTCAGCCGCGAGCAGGCGCTGGCCGCGTTCGAGCAGCGCAACGAGCCCTACAAGCAGGCCATCGTCCGCGAGATTCCGGACGGCGAGACCATCGCGCTGTACCATCACGAAGATTACACGGACATGTGCAAGGGCCCGCACGTGCCCAATTCCCGGCATCTGCGCGCCTTCAAGCTGACCAGCCTGGCCGGCGCCTACTGGCGCGGCGACTCGAACAACGAGATGCTCACGCGCATCTACGGCACCGCCTGGGCCAACAAGAAGGATTTGAAGGCCTATCTCGAGCGCATCGAGGAGGCCAAGAAGCGCGATCATCGGGCCATCGGCCGCCGGCTGGACTACTTTCACCTGCAGGAAGAGGCGCCGGGCATGGTCTTCTGGCACGACCGCGGCTGGAAGATCTACCTGACCATTACTGATTACATTCGTCGCAAGCTGGATGCCCGCGGCTACCGCGAGGTGCACACGCCGAGCATCATCGACCTGTCGCTGTGGCAGAAGTCCGGCCATGCCGACAAGTTCTCGGACGACATGTTTCTGACCGGCTCGGAAGACCGCCAGTATGCGGTCAAGCCGATGAACTGCCCGGCCCACGTGCAGATATTCAACCGCGGCCTGACCAGCTATCGCGACCTGCCCATCCGGCTGGCGGAGTTCGGCTCCTGCCACCGCAACGAGGCCTCCGGCACGCTGCATGGGCTGATGCGGGTGCGCGGCTTCGTGCAGGACGACGCCCATATCTTCTGCACCGAGGAACAGATCGCCGACGAGGTTTCCGCCTTCATCGATCTGGTCTACGAGGTCTACGCTGACTTCGGCTTCGAGGACGTCTCGGTCAAGCTCTCGACCCGGCCGGAACAGCGGGTGGGGTCGGACGAGGTCTGGGACAAGGCCGAAGCCGCGCTGGAAGCCAGCCTGAATGCCAAGAAGCTGGACTGGCAGTTGCAACCGGGCGAGGGCGCTTTCTACGGCCCCAAGATCGAATTCGCCCTGCGCGACTGCCTCAACCGGGTCTGGCAGCTCGGCACCGTGCAGCTGGATTTCGCCATGCCCGAGCGCCTGGGCGCCGAGTATGTGGACGAACACAGCGAGCGGCGCACCCCGGTGATGATCCATCGCGCCATCCTCGGGTCGCTGGAGCGCTTCATCGGCATTCTCATCGAACACCACGCCGGTTCGTTGCCGCTGTGGCTGGCGCCGGTGCAGGCAGTGGTGCTCAATATCACTGATCGGCAGTTCGATTACGCCGCCGAAGTGGCCGAGACCCTGACCGCGGCGGGACTGCGTGTTGAAAATGACTTGAGAAACGAGAAGATCGGTTATAAAATCCGCGAGCAAACGCTTCAGCGCATTCCCTACCTCCTGGTCCTTGGTGACCGGGAAGTTGAAACCCGTACCGTTGCGGTACGCACTAGGGAAGGCGAGGATCTCGGCGCCATCGAGTTGAATGAACTCACCGATCGGCTCGTTCGGGAAGTCGCCGAGCGCGGGTAGCGACAGGAACCGGCAGCCCGGCACACCGAGCGGCCGGCTTTTTCGTTATTGGAGGATGCGAATATCGCTTCAGGACAAAAGGATCGGCGCAACGAGGACATAACCGCGCCCGAAGTACGGGTGATCGCGCCGGACGGGGAACAGGTCGGCGTACTCAGCCGCGAAGATGCCCTGGCCAAGGCGGCCGAGTACGAGCTGGATCTGGTCGAAGTCTCCCCGAACGCGCTGCCACCGGTCGCGCGGATCATGGATTACGGCAAGCACGTCTTCCACAAGAGCAAATCGCAGCAGACCGCGCGCAAGAAGACCAAGCAGACCCAGCTCAAGGAGATGAAGTTCCGCCCCGGTACCGACGTGGGCGATTACAACATCAAGCTGCGCAAGCTGCGCGAGTTCCTTGAGGAAGGGGACAAGATCAAGGTGACCCTGCGGTTTCGCGGGCGGGAGATGGCCCATCAGGAACTCGGGCTCGAACTGCTGGACAGGGTTCGGGATGACCTCGAGGACATGGCCTCCGTCGAGCAGAAACCGGAAATGCAGGGCCGTTTGATGACCATGGTGATGGCGCCGCTCAAGACAGCGAAGGGCGCCAAGGCCAAAGCCACCAGCGAATAAGGCGAATAGATAATGCCCAAACTCAAGACCAACCGCGGTGCCGCCAAGCGTTTCAAGCGCGCCGGCAGCGGCAAGTGGCGTCGGCATCATGCCAACGCCAACCACATTCTCACCAAGAAGGCGGCCAAGCGTAAGCGCCGTCTGGCGACGGATGCAGTGGTAGCCGATTCCGATCAGCGGTCGCTCGACCGGCTGATGCCCTACCAGTAACGCTCGCGTTTTTACAGGAAGTCGATCATGGCAAGAGTCAGTCGCGGCGTCACCGCCAAGGCGCGCCACAAGAAGGTTCTCAAGCAGGCCAAGGGTTACTACGGTGCCCGCAGCCGCAGCTATCGCGTTGCCCGGCAGGCGGTCTTCAAGTCCGGCCAGTACGCGTATCGTGACCGCCGCCAGCGCAAGCGGCAGTTCCGGGCGCTGTGGATTACCCGCATCAATGCGGCCGCCAAGGAAGCGGGGCTGTCCTACAGCCGTCTGATCCACGGGCTCGACCAGGCCGGTATCGAGCTGGACCGCAAGGTGCTGGCCGAAATGGCCGTCCAGGACAAGGCCGCGTTTACCGCGGTGGTGGAAAAGGCCCGGGCCGCGCTGGCCTGACGCGTCCCGGCTGCGTGCTGATCGCGCGGCCGCCGGTTATCGTGCAGGGGAAAGGCCTTCGGTCTTTTGAACCTCTGATCAATTCCTCCGCGGCCTGCGTTTGTGTCCCAAGCCGCGTCACAACAAGGCGCCCGGCGCCGGCCGTGGCGGGCCCCACGGCCAAGCCGGGCAACGCCGGTGTGGCGTGGCTTGGGCCAAACCCCTTCGGGGCCGGGCCTTTGCGCGCGTCTGGACGGCGTCATTCGTCGCTTATTTGCAGGGAGCAAACCGCGCTCCTTATTCCTTGCCAGCCACGCGCAAAGGACGCCGGCGCAGGCCGTGCAGGAATTGATCAGAGGTTCCCTTTGTTTGCTTTGTGGATGGGAAATACCCGATGGCTGATCTGGAAGGCCTGCTGCAACAGGCACGATCCGAGGTAGCGGATGCCGCCGATCTGGCGGCGCTGGACAGCGTTCGGGTGGCCTATCTGGGCAAGAAGGGCAGCGTCACCCAGCAGCTCAAGACGCTCGGAGAGCTGCCAGCCGATCAGCGCCGCGAAGCCGGGCAGCGCATCAACGAGGTCAAGCAGGCGGTGGCCGAGGCCATCGACAGCCGCAAGGCGGACCTGGAAGCGGCCGAGCGCGACCGCCAGCTTGCCGCCGAGGCGGTGGACGTCACCTTGCCGGGCCGTGGCGAACGTCCCGGGGCGCTGCATCCGATTACCCGCACCATGTCCCGCATCGAAGCCATTCTCGGCCGTGCCGGCTTTGCCATCGCCGAAGGCCCGGAGATCGAGGACGACTACCACAACTTCGAGGCCCTCAACGTGCCGCCCGAGCATCCCGCCCGGGCCATGCAGGACACCTTCTATCTCGACGGCGGCGCACGCCTGCTGCGCACGCATACCTCGCCGGTGCAGATCCGCGTGATGGAGCATCAGCCGCCGCCCATTCGCATCATCGCCCCGGGCCGCGTCTACCGCTGCGATTCCGATCGCACCCACAGCCCCATGTTCCACCAGGTGGAAGGGCTGTACGTGGCCGAGAACGTCTGCTTCGCCGAACTGCGCGCCGACCTGCAGGCGTTTCTCGAAGCCTTCTTCGAGACCGAACTGGCCCTGCGTTTCCGGCCCTCCTATTTCCCGTTCACCGAGCCCTCGGCCGAGGTCGACATCGACCGCGCCGGCTTGAATCTCGGCACCGGCTGGATGGAGGTTCTGGGCTGCGGCATGGTCCATCCCAACGTGCTGGCCTCGGTGGGCATCGACGCCGAACGTTATACCGGCTATGCCTTCGGCATGGGGGTCGAGCGCCTGGCCATGCTGCGTTACGGCGTGGACGACCTGCGGCTGTTCTACGACAACGACCTGCGCTTCCTGCGCCAGTTCGCATAGCTGGGGGCTACGTGAAATTCAACGAGCAATGGCTGCGGTCCTGGATCGACCCGGCGGTGACTACGGAAGAACTCTGCCAGCAGCTCACCATGGCCGGCCTGGAAGTCGATGAAACCGCCCCGGCCGGGCCGGCGCTTAACGACGTGGTGGTCGGCCGGATTCAGGCCGTCAGCCCGCATCCGGATGCCGACAAGCTCAGCGTTTGTCAGGTCGACACCGGCACGGCGGAACCCGCGAGCATCGTCTGCGGCGCGCCCAACGCGGCGACCGGGCTGGTTGTGCCAGTGGCACTGCCGGGGGCAACGCTGCCCAACGGTCTGGCGGTCGAAGCTGCGGAAATCCGAGGCGTGGCCTCGGCGGGCATGCTCTGTTCGGCGGCCGAACTAGGATTGAGCGACGATGCCGCGGGCCTGATGGCGCTGGATGCCGATGCCGTCATCGGAACACCGCTGGCCGATCATCTGGCGCTGAACGACACCGTCATCGATATCGACCTGACCCCCAACCGCGGCGATTGCCTGAGCCTGCGCGGCATCGCCCGCGAGGTCGGCGTCTGGAACCGTCTGCCGGTGATCGAACCCGATATTGCCGAGGTCGAGGCGGTCGTGGAAGACACCCGCCCGGTAATCATCGAGGCGGAAGCGGACTGCCGTATCTACGCCGGGCGGGTCATCAAGGGCATCGATGTGGCCGCCCGCACCCCCGACTGGATGCGCGAACGCCTGCGGCGCGCCGGTATCCGCCCGATTTTCCCGGTGGTGGATGTCACCAACTACGTACTGCTGGAACTCGGCCAGCCGATGCATGCCTTCGATCAGCAGACGCTGCAGGGCGAGGTTCGGGTTCGCCGGGCGACAAACGGTGAAACGCTGACTCTGCTGGATGATCAGGAAGTCACCCTGGACGACCGCACGCTGGTGATTGCCGACGCCGACGGGCCGGTCGCCATGGCCGGCGTCATGGGCGGCGCCCGCACCGCGGTGGGCGAGGGCACGGTCGATGTGTTCCTGGAAAGCGCCTGTTTCACCCCGAGCGCCGTGGCCGGTACCGGCCGGCGCTACAAGCTTCATACCGACTCACTACACCGGTTCGAGCGCGGCGTTGACCCGATGCTCGCGCCGCAGGCCTTGCAGCGCGCCACTGCGCTGATCCAGCAGATTGCCGGTGGCCAGGCCGGTCCGGTTTCGCTGGCCGGCGACGCCCGCTCCAATCTCGCCGCCGTGATGCTGCGTGCCGATCGTCTGGCCCGGTTGCTGGGCACCTCCGTGCCCGATGCCGAAATCACGGACATCCTGGAACGCCTGGGTATGCGGATCGAGGCCGGCGGCGAGCCGGGAGTCTGGCAGGTCACGCCGCCCAGCCACCGCTACGACATCGCGCTCGAGGCCGATCTGATCGAGGAAGTGGCCCGCATCCACGGCTATGACCACCTGCCGGCCGAACCGCGCCCGGTGCATGCGCCGATCACCACACAGCCCGAATCCCGGCGATCGGTCAGTCGCATCCGCGACGTGCTGTGTCAGCGGGGTTACGACGAGGCCATCAGCTACAGCTTTGTCGACAGGCAGCTGCAGGACGCGCTGGGTGCCGGGCAGGGCGCGATCGATCTCGACAATCCCATCGCCGCCCAGCATGCCCAGATGCGCACCACGCTCTGGAGCAGTCTGTTGCCCTGCTGGCTGCACAACCGGCGCCGGCAACAGCATCGCGTGCGGCTGCTCGAGATCGGACTGCGCTTCGAGCGTGGCGACGGCGACAATATCCGCCAGATTCCCACCCTGGCCGGCCTGATTGATGGCCCGGCCGAGCCGGAGCACTGGGATGGCAGCGCCCGGGCGGTCGAATTCTTTGATATCAAGGGCGACATTGAAGCGCTGTTCGGTGGACAAGCCGATCAGCTTGAGTGGGTAGGCGATCGGCCCGCCGGTCTGCACCCCGGCCGGAGCGCCACGATCAGGCTGGACGGTAAACCGATCGGCCGCGTCGGTCAGCTGCACCCCGGTCTTGAAAAAGAACTTGATATCAAGAACCTGCCCTATGTATTTGAGCTGGATTATGAAGCGGTCGCCCACACCGCCGTGCCGCGGTTCGAAGCGGTTGGCGAGTACCCGGAAGTCCGCCGCGACCTCGCCCTGACGGTAGCCGATGACCAGGCGGTTGGCGGTCTGCTGGCGACCATCCGGCAACTGGACCAGCCCTGGCTGACCGCTATCCGCGTGTTCGACGTTTTCCGCGGCGGCGACCTTGAGACGGGTTTCAAGAGCGTCGCTTTGGGCTTGATTTTTCAGGATAAAACGAGCACATTGAGTCACGAGGGCGTGGACGAAGCGGTGAACCGTATAACCGAAGCGCTCAATCACGACTGCGGTGCGCAGGTCAGGGGGCATTCGTAACGTGGCACTTACAAAAGCAGAACTCGCCGAAGCATTGTTCGAGGAACTCGGGTTCAACAAGCGTGAAGCCAAGGATTTCGTCGACTCGTTCTTCGAGGAAATCCGCACCACGCTGGAAGGCGGGGAGTACGTCAAGCTCTCCGGATTCGGCAACTTCGAACTGCGTGACAAGAACCAGCGTCCGGGACGCAACCCGAAGACTGGCGAGGAGATTCCCATCTCTGCTCGGCGCGTCGTGACCTTCCGGCCGGGCCAGAAGCTGCGGGCGCGAGTGGAAACCAGTGTCAGCACTGACAGCTAGAGAGCTTCCGCCGATACCGGAGAAGCGCTACTTCACCATCGGTGAAGTCAGCGAACTCTGTCTGGTCAAACCCCATGTCCTGCGTTACTGGGAACAGGAATTCCCCCAGCTACGGCCTTCCAAGCGCCGCGGCAACCGCCGGTACTACAAGCAGCAGGACATCATGGTGGTTCGCGACATCCGCGAACTGCTCTACGAGCAGGGCTTCACCATCAACGGCGCCCGCGCCCAGTTGCGGGAAAAGAACAAGGCCGTCGCCGTGGCCCCGCCCGGCAGCGCCAGCGATTCGCTCGCCAAGATACGGGCCGAGCTGGAATCAATCATCGCGGGACTGGAAAAGGACTGAGCGGCCCGAACGGGCCGGATCGCATTGGCGATTCCTCGCGCTTGTCGGTCATAGCGAGGCGCGAAAGCGCCGCGGCTATCTCGTTCGGGTGGGGCACCCCGTTGAGGCGCAATCCGGCCGGAGATCGCCGCGGCGGCCCCGCTGTCGCGGGGCTTTCTCGCGATGACAGGTGATAAAAGGGGAGTCGACTCCGACCGGCCGAATGAATTCGGCCTTACAGTTACTAACGACACCAAGCTATAGGGCGCAATTCATTACGCCTTACGCGGCGATTCGCGATGGTGCCAACACAATATCTGCCATATCCCTTAATCGCATCTTTTTACCGCCGATGCCTTCCGGTATCATGCGACTCCCGTCGGGGTATAGCGCAGCCTGGTAGCGCGTCTGCATGGGGTGCAGAAGGTCGTAGGTTCAAATCCTGCTACCCCGACCATTAAATCAAGTACTTATGAAACCCGGCCAAGCGCCGGGTTTCTTGTGTCAGCACTGTGTCAGCACTCGTGACGTGTTTCGGCATCCGCGCGTGGAGGGTCGTTGCGCGGCACTCGGGATTACTGGAGCAGCGCGTGGCCAGCCGGGACTGCGTTGGCTACGAGGCGCACCTGCAGCGGTTGACGCGTTTCTACTCGTCGTAGTCGGGGGTTTCGTCGCGCGCAGGGTCAACCAGAACGAAAATGTCTCTCGCCGCTTCCCACGCTTCCCATTCGTTGGCGCCACCAAGCTTGAGGGTCTCCATCTCCATCAGCGTCAGATTCGCGGCGGCCATTGCCTCCCGGTCTAACTTGCCTTCGCTTACGAGACGGGCATACCGATTCGGCAGGTAGATGCGCCAATGTGCTTTCGCGCGTTCGGCGATTTCAATCTGCGTCATGTTGGAGACCTGGATGGTTGAGGTGCCAGAACATCGTTCGACTCTTCATGGACTGCGTGTCAGCGGTTGATCTTGCTTCGGAGTGGGTAACTCGGCGGAATCGCGTTGGTGCCTAGCTGGCCGCATCCGGCCATGGGTGGCTGGGGCTACTTCCGCTACTGAGCCACGAAGGGCGCACCAAACGGCTATCTGGTACTCGAGGGCTGAATTTTCGTCTCGCCGCGGCCTCGCAGACCCCGTATTTCACCGTTGATGAGTTGGTATAAGAAATGTGTGATAAGGGTGTGATACCGCTGCTACTATCGCGCATCGCACGAGCATAAGTCATTCTCAATAAAAGAGTTATTTCTCGACTAATTTTCCAGATCATCCAGGAACTCGGATGGCGGATCGGTGGCGCTGACGAATAAGGCGTCACGGGCCCTCGTGCATGCAACGTAGAGCAGGTGGCGCTCCGTGTTGTACACCTCCTCCAGGTCCGCGTCGTCTCCGATGGACTCGATCCTGGCCTGCAGCGGGATAACTTCGTCGTCACAAGCCATCACGGCGACCGCGCGGAACTCGAGGCCTTTGGCGAGGTGCATCGTGCATATCGAAACGGTTCCGGGAGTCGCGATCAGCTTTGCGTCCAGGATCTGGTAGTCAGCGTTGATGCGCTGCACCGCGGCTATCGCACGCTCGAGCTCGTCGTCGGAACGAACGATGACGCCAATCTCGTGCGTATCACCCTGGTCTCGGCATTGGTCCGAGAGCCATTGGCTTACGCCCTCGGTTTCTGAATCGTAGTCGTCGAACACAGACACCAGGGGAGGTGGACCGTTGAATACGGAGACGGTGCCTTTCCGGTTCTCGGTATTCCCGTCGAGATCCGACAGACTGGGGTCTAGCAGTCGATCAGCCTGGGCACGAATCTGGTGCGAGGTTCGGTAATTGATCTTGAGCGTTCTCGAACGGCCCCTCACGTCCACGCCCAGCGCTTTCCACGAGAAGGGTGTCTGGAAAATCCGCTGCCCGAGATCACCGGCGAAGAAGATCGCATCCGGTCGATCAGCACCTAACGCCGCGAGGAATCGCAACTGAGGAACCGTGACGTCCTGCGCCTCATCTACGACCACGTAGTCGTATGGCGGATTGCGGCGCCCCTCAATCTGGCTCGTCACGTCTTCGAACAGCCCGGCCATGCTGTTGAGCTCACGGCGCTCTAGCTCCTTCCGGACCTCACTGAAAATCGACCAGAGCTGTCTGCGCTGAGACTCGGGCAGTCGAGTCTTGCGACCAAGTCGTTTGACGTCCCGATAATCGTCCCAGCTGTGAAGCTGCCAGGCATCCACCACGTCGGACCACTCGGCTACCAGAAAACGCGTGGAGAAGCCCGTTTCGCCGGTCGACGTGGCCGCCTGCTCGATGACCTCAGTCAGCTGTTCGTCGCTAGCAATCTTCGGCGCTTTTCCGGATGGTCCGGAGAGTCGCTGGGCAACCGATTCGATAGCTGCGACCTCGATACGTTCGGCCAGCCGGGGTTCTCGCGTGACCAGGCGCTGTACCTTCGTTTTCAGCGCATTGGCCAGCGACTCATTGAAGGTTGTGAGAAGTACGCGGGCATCTTCGTGTGCGCGTGCCAGATGTACGGCTCTATGCAGCGCAACGATCGTCTTTCCCGTGCCGGCCGAGCCGGACACCCGTGCCGGCCCGTTGAAGGTGCGTGCCACGAAATCGCGCTGCGCCGGGTGCAGGAACACCGTCCACTTATCCCAGGGATATTCCAGCGCCTGCGCAAGCTCATCCGAGCTGTGCATGATGCGGAACCGGCGCTGCGCGTCCGGGTGATCGAAGGGATCAGTGGCCCCCAGGGAAGTAGTCGCCAGTTCCGGCTTGCCACCCGTTGCCAGCTCGAGCAACGCCTCCGCGGCCTCATCGGGGAGGTGGTCGGCCAGTTCCAGAATGCTGTCTTCGTCTGCCTGTCGAACGTCGTCCAGCCATTCGGTTGGAACGCCGTATTGCAGCAATTCATCTTCCGGTGTCTCTGCAAATAATGCTGGCTTGGCTGGCGCCACCTGCTCGGGTTGGACGTACTGCGGCACCTCTATCTCGCGGACGGTTTCGCGCACCTCCACGAGTTGCGCCGCGCCCGTCTTCGGGTGCGTTTCCAGCTTGCGTCGCTCTGCCCACTGATAGGCCTTGTCGTGATGGTCGACATAGCACAACAGCAGGCTGGACGCTGTCTTGTGAACGATCAGGCGGATATCGCGGCTGACGCGTACCGACCAGAAATTCTTGTCCTTGGCCCGTTCGAGCTTGTGGAACTGCATTCCCGGGTTTGCCGGATTCATTTGCAGGTCGAAAGCCGTTGTCTTGGCCACCTTCTGCTCATCGCCGGCGAGTCGGGCGAGGCTTTCGTTGAATGTATCGGCGATCAGGAATTGCATATCGTTAAGTAGTTCATAGGTCCTGGATCAGGTCTCCGAGCGATTGAGCCAGTACGCCGCGTTCCAGCAGGTCTGAACGAACCGAGTCCGGTATCTCCGGTGCGACACCTACCAGCTCGGTTTTCCAGTGCCGAAAACGGCCGTAGGCATCAAGAAATCGGTTAGCGCTATGGACGAGAGCATCCACGGAGCGCACCAGTTTGTCGGCATTTCGCTTGCAGGTGCCGAACCGTATGCGCTGCTCATCCTCGTTCACGGCGACAAGGTCAATCTCGACGTCGCCGCGATCCCAGTAACCGTGGATGTGTTCGCTCAGCGGGAAATCCCCCAGGCCAAGCCGGCTGCGCTCCTCGTAGAGCTGAGCCGTCAGGTCCTCCAGTGCGTAGCCTTCCACCGTTTCCAGTTGTCGGTCGGCCTGATCCAGCAGGGTTGCGACGGGCCGGAACGCGACCGCGGACACCGGCCGTTGCAGGGCGGAAAGCCAGGCGCGCAGGAAGTTATCGCGGATGTAGTAACGGCCGCTGCGTGCCCGACGGGCAGCGAAAATCGGCAGCCGTCGCTCGATCATCCGGTAACGCTGGGAGAGCGTCTGCAAATAACCGCCAACCTGGCGGACTTCTCCCGGTGCCGAAACCTCGGCCATCGCCGCCTCGATGTCCGCATTGGTACAACCGGGATGGCTGGCCAGATACTGCAGAACCATGTCGTAGCGCCCGCGCAATTCGCGCAGAAACCAGTTATCCGCCTCGTTGCGTAGCGGTGACGAGCTTGAGAAGAACAACCGCTCCAACAATTCCTGACGCGGTGCACCCAGTACATCCTGTTCGTAGGCATCGCGGTAGAATTTGGGCACGCCCTCGAACAGATTCCACAGGAACAGCAGTCGTGCCGGCGACGCATCCGCATGCCGGCGCAAGATTTCGAGCACCGACGCGATGTCCAGATGATCCAGCTCCAGCACATCCGTCGTTCGGTTGAACAGCGGCGCGTCGCGGTGCTCCAGCAGTGCGGTCATTTCCGTGTGTAGCGACCCAGATACGATCAGGCCGCCCGGCACGCGGTCCGCCTCGGCGGCGAGCAAGTCCACCTCGGCCTGGAGTAGGGAGCAGAAATCGAACAGCTTTTTACGATGGAAATACTGGAACTCGTCCAGAGCCACCACATAACCGCGTCGTACCAGGTTGGCAATGAGGCTGGCCAGCCCGCCCAAGCTCGAAACCTGCTCATCAATGCCGAAGGTTTCCAGATAGCCGTTGCAGGCGGCCACCACACCGGAGGGATCGGAGTCGGGAATCTGGATGTAGAGGGTCTGCTCGATTCCCGTGGCCTGTAGCGCCTGCTGGATGAGGGCCGTCTTGCCAATGCGCCGGCGGCCGGATATCTGCAGAAAGAACCAGCGGCGCCGCTCCAGTACACGCTGCATAAGCGCCAGCTCCGGCCGGCGGCCGTAGAACGCCCATGCTTGCCTGTCTTCTGGCTCAGCCATGCTCGGATAATATAAAAGTTTTTACCTTAACTCCAGCAAAGGTCTAACCGATTGTTCAGACGGGAGAATACCGATTCACTTCTGGTTAAGAATGCGCTAGTCAGTGACGTGGCTGGTCGATCAGTTATGGCGTTCGCTGGGTACCAGTTGAAGCCGCATGGCCTCTAGCAGTGTCTCGTCCACTGGATCGCGCGGGAAATGCACATAAATCATCAGGCGCATAGCGCGTCGCACGGCATCATCGGTAACCGCGGGAAACGCTGCAATATGACTGCTTTCCCGCCTAGCGAAACCGAGGCAGTGTTCTGACAACAGATACAGCACGATCGTCTCGATCAATGGATGCTCGATATGCTTGTGAGATAGGGCGGGCCCGGAACCGTCTTCCCGTGCCTTTTTCCAGGTCTGCAGCGCGTCGAAAAAACGCCCTTTCTGGACTTGAAAGCATTCAAGTAAATCCGCGAGCTTGTCGGCATCCGATTCATCAAGGTGCTCGATGAGCTGCTGCAGATTGGCCAGTACCCGGTCCGATAATGTCGGTATTGGGCCAAATTCCGCCACCCTGTCGTGGTCGGGATAGTCACAGTACGCCGTGTGTATGAGTTGTCCGCAATCCCTCGCGTATTCGCAGATTGCGCTGAGGTCTTCCGGCAACATGGCGCGGGCAGCCCGAGCCTGGCGCCGTCGCTGATCCTCATGCTGCTCCCATTGATGCTGAATTTGTTTGTCCAACATCTCCCGCTGATGCTGCATTTGCCGGTGCAGCGTCCACACCGTGGCCGCCGCGCCCGATAGCGCGAGCACGCCGGCAATCAGCGTCTGCCACTCGTGGGCGATTTCAATCATGGGGAAGAGGTAGGCCTGTTACGCGCGGAATACCTTCATCACCTCATCACCGAGGTGGTTGATGACCTTCACGGCGATGCGGCCGGACTTGGGTCGCTCGAAAGGCCGCGAGGTGTCGCTGTGCAGGGTTTCCCAGGCTTCTTCGTTGATCTCGGCCTTGAGTGTGGTGCGTAGTGACTTGTAGGGGTCCGCTGCGCCCAGGAAGTAGGCGTGGCGGACGAAGAAGGATTCCATGTCGTAGTCGGTGTCGATGAACCAGCAGGCGATGCCGTCCGGGCCGTCGGAGCGGACTTCGCCGCTGTTGGGGTGGAACACGTCCACGCCGTTGACCTTGACCTGGAGGCGGCTGTCGTCGGTGTCCAGGATGTCGATGTCCGGCTCGCCGAAGATGACGAACAGGTTGCCCTTGCCGGTGTTCTTGAGATCATCCGCCATGTGCAGATCGGCGTTCATACGCGCCTTCAGGACGGGAATGCGGCCGAGCTTCTCGAACTCGGTGGCGTGGGCCTCGTAGTTGAAGGCGCAGACGATGAGCACGTCGAAGTCGGCGTCGCCGGCCTCGCGAGCCGCTTCCACCAGGTCCGGGCGGGAGACTGTGCCGAACTCGGGGCCGACGAAGATGGCAGCGCGCTTCTCGGTGCCATTCTCTTCGTCGCCTTCCATGTAGCGCCCCTCGGCGCAGACCAGCTCGCCGGGCCAGGGCGTGATCGACGTGAAGTTGATGGCGTCTTCCTTGTGGGCCTGTTGCACGCCGGCGGTCTTGAGGTTCTCCAGGATCATCTGGGTGAAGTCGCGCTCGCCGTCATAGGCGCCCGGGTCCTCGCCGACCTGGTCGATTAATTCATCGTTCTCGTCCACGCCGAGCACGCGGTGCGGGGATAGCGACTCCACCGTGAACGGCCCGGCGACGCGGACCTTGCGGTTGTCCGTGTAGGGCTTGTCGTAGAGGTATTCCTGGTCGGCATTGGCGGCGATGGAGGCATCGATTTCCTTTTGTCGGGCAATGCGCTGCTCCCACCACTGGGCGTGGGCGTCCTTGGCTTCGGCCGGCCAATCGTCGCCCGCCTCGCGCGGGATTTCCCATTCCTCCCAGGCCGCTCCGAGGGCGGCGTTCAGCTTTTCGCGCAGCGGCTCCAGCGTCTCCTGAAACCGCTCCCAGATCACGTCGATCTCGGCGTTGTTGGCGATGGACTTGAGCGTGATGTGCGGCACCCGCTCGTAGACGAAGCCCTGGCGAATGTCGCCACGGGTGGGCGCGGTGGACGGCGCGCTGCGGGTGACCTCGGCTTCCTTCTGCTGGCCCTCGTGCGAGTCGGCCAGCAGGTAGAACGGGTAGCGGGCACCCATGATGCGGGCGCGGGCGAGGGCGAGCGCGACCCGCGAGGTGTCGATGGTGACCCAGCGACGGCCCCACTGTTCGGCGACGGTGGCGGTAGTTCCAGACCCGCACGTTGGGTCGAGCACGAGGTCGCCGGGATCAGTGGCCATTAGCATGCAACGCTCAACAATGCGATTCGATGTTTGAACCACGTAAATTTTTGGATCGGAGCGGCTTGTAATGCCGCCAGACACATCCTTCCAAAAGTTGTCGATGCCCAGAGCCCCAAAATCGTCGAAGAACTTCCGGAAAGAAATGTTGTTCCCAGTTCTCAATATCCTGTCCGCCTTCTGCGCTCGTGCCATTCCGGTTTCTGAGGTTCTCCAGCCGCCAGAACTTGGGAGGTATGTTCGTCCTCTGAATGTGACCGGGAATAGCGTGGTCTTGGACGCTGAGCGCGAAGTGAAGCCTTGATCGCGGTATAGCCTAGCGTCCTCCGGAATATTCCCGACGAAAAGATCATCTGACGCTAATTTCTGCTCAGTCATATCGGGCAAGAGCGCTGTCTTATACCGTGTTGCGCCTTCTCCACCGGGCGTAAGTTCGTGGTAGAGAGACCGGCATTTAATCGACTCAGACTTGCCATACCAGACTAGATAATTAGTCGTATTGTCGATCGCCTCCGAACCAAGCCCAATCGACGTCTTGAACGAGATTAGACTCACGAAGTTCTCTTCCCCAAACACTTCATCCATCAGTAACCGCACGCGATGCACATTCTCATCCCCGATTTGCACAAAAATCGACCCGGACTCGTGCAATAAATCCCGCGCCACGGTCAGCCGATCGCGCAGATAAGTCAGATAGGAATGAATCCCATCCCGCCAGGTGTCGCGGAAGGCCTTGACCTGCTCGGGCTCGCGGGTGATGTGCTCGGCCTTGCCGTCCTTGACGTCGCGGCTGGTAGTGGACCACTGGAAGTTGGAGTTGAATTTGATGCCGTAGGGCGGGTCGAGATAAATGCACTGCACCTGGCCGCGCAGGCCCTCGCGCTCGGCGAGGCTGGCCATGACTTGTAGCGAGTCGCCCAGAATCATGCGGTTCTGCCAGTTGGCGTCATACTGGTAGAAATCCGTGCGGTCGGCGCCCTTGGGCAGGCCGTTGAAATCTCTGAACAGGTCCGGCGTGATCTGGCCTTCCTCGTGCTCGCGCTCGCGGGACTCGCGCTGGAGGTCGTCGATCAGCGCCTTGGGGTGAACCTTTTCCTGAATATAGAGCGGCGGCGCGTTGACCACGAGGTCCGACCAGTCCTGCTGGTCCTTGCCACGCCAGATGAGCTGCGGGTCCAGGGCCCGGTTCCGGCGCTCGTAGGCCACCTGGATCGGTGTCTTGAGTTCATCGTCCACCACCGACTGGTGCTCGGCGGTGGGGATGTTCTTGCGCTTGGCTTCGTCGTGCTGAAGCGCTTCGACGGATTTCTTTGCGGTCTGCTGTTTGCGTGCCATGAGTGCTCGTTCAGTTGCCGTCTTTCGCGTCTTGGCCCGGGGCTGGGCGCTGGTACACCGAAACAATGCCGTCGACGTGCTCCAGCAAGTCGTCGCTGACCTTTTGCCAGAGCGGGTCCACGATGAACTCCATGCCTTCGCGGCGTGCCAGTTTGGCGGCGGGCACGAAATCGCTGTCACCGGTGACGAGAATGAGGGTATCGGCCTGCTGCTTCAGCGCCATGCTGGCAATATCCAGGCCGATGCGCATGTCCACACCTTTTTGCCGCAGCCCGAATCGCACGCTCTGCTCGGTCAATCCCTTCCAGCGCTCCAGAAGGTTGGCTAGTTCGCGCTGTTCTTGTCCTTTCAGCTGTGGCGCTTCCCCGTCTTCGAGCAGTGCTTGTTCAATGTGGTCCGCCCATTTGCGAATTTTCAACAGGTCTTTGCTCAGCCGTGGATCGATCTGCCACCCGCCATCCTGCGTCACGTGGCCCAATCGGAGTGCGAACTTTCTCTTGCTGCGGAGTTCGGCAAATAGCTCGCTACGCGCCTTGGCAGTCTCAGTCTTGCCGAAATCGATGGGCTGATTTCCGATGGGGTGGTGGGATTTCCCGGAATACGGTGAGGCGTCGTAGTAGAACAGTCGATAGACTTGGTCCAGCCAGCGGCCATCGGCCTCGCTGCCGTCATCGAGGCCGGTCAGCTTCTGCACGTGGCGCTTGCACAGGAAGCGGGCGGATTCCGCGATCTGCTGGGGTGTGGTGCAGAAACGGGGCTCCACGAGTTTGGGGAGCCGCTTGAGGAAGTAGCCGCCATCGATGAGGATGGCGATGCGTCGCATCCTCGTGGTCACGAATAGAATCCCAGAAACAGAAAAGCCCCAGGGGTTCGGCACACGCTCGGGATAAGTGAGCGGGCGTACTGCCAAGGGGCGGATACAGACAGAGATTTGCACGGATTGTGTAATCCGTCAACCTGGATGAACGCGCCATCAGCAATGGCTCCGTGCGACGTGTTCTGCCGCCTCATGCCAGGCTCTCTTGCATGCGCGCCTCAATCATGGCGTTGAATTCTTGTTCGATCTTGTCGGCGAACTTCTTTTGCATCTCGTAGACATCGCCGAACTCGGCAAAGGCCCAGCGGCCGTAGTTGCCCAGGTTGTTCACGCCCGGCACCCAGTAGGTGTCCATGGTGGACTTCTTCTCGACCGCGTCCTCGCCGCGATAGCCCTTGATCTCCACCACGAGGTTCAGCGGATCGTCCTCACCCTGGCCGTCGTCCACCTGCACGATGAAGTCCGGGATGTAGCGTCGGACCTCCGAGCCGTAGCGATATGGCACTTCCAGCCCGAGGTTGTGGTTCTTGACGTAGGCCAGCACTCGCGAGTGCGCCTCGGCCACGCGGCAGAATTCGCCTTCCCACTCGCTGTCCAGGATCACCCAGTTGATATGGCAGCGGCGGGCGTCGGTTTCCCAGCGACTCTCGCGTGACGTATTGAAGTTGACGTGCATGGTCGAGCCGGCCGGGTTGTAGGCGTCCAGGATGGCTTTGACCGGGCGTTCTTTCTTCGTCTCTGCACGGGTGATGGCGGCTGTGATCTTGTTGCAGGCCATGTCCGCCAGTTCCTGGTACATGAGCTGGGCGGGGTAGGTATTTCCCTTGCAGACGAGATAGTTGTCCAGCCATTTACGCGTGATGCGCTTGAGCTGGCCGAAGAGGTGGAGCTTGGGTTCCTCGTCCGTATCCCGCCAGTGCGTGTAGATCAGCCGATGCGTGAGGTGGAACAGGAGGCTGGACAAGCGCAGGTCATCAGTATGGATAAGGGTGAGGTCGACACCTTCGCCAATGATGCCGGCATTGTGCGTTTCGGATGGACCCACAAGTATCGGCGTTAGCGTTAGTACGGATTCATCGTTGAACTCCGCGGTAAGCCGCTCCTCGGGTAACTCGACGCGGTAGCCATCGACTCGCGGGAAGCGTATTTCCAGCGCGTCGCGGTCTGGGCGCACAGCCTTGACCTGGACGGTCTCCCGCGGCGGCTGCGGCGGTGCGACTACAGGCTCGGCCGTGAAGTCGAAGGGGATGCCGAGCACGTCGGCGTACTCGACATTAAACAAGCCTTCTTCGTTTAAGTCATACGATTGCCGCCGTAGCGAGCGGCCGATGACCTGCTCGCATAGCAGCTGGGTGCCGAAGGCACGTACGCCGAGCACATGCGTGACGGTGTTGGCGTCCCAGCCTTCGGTGAGCATGGACACCGAAACCACGCAGCGGATGGCGCCGCCCAGGCGATCTTGCTTGCCGACCGTGTTCATCGCTTCACGCAACAGATCGGCGTCGGTGAGATTGTCGGCTGCGGCACGGTCGCCGGTGCGTTCGACGATCTCCCGGCGGAAGCGTTCGATCTCGTCCGAGGCCATCTTGCGGAAGTTGGTGTCCAGGGCTTCGCCGGATTCCAGCTGCTCGCTGTCGATAAGCAGCGTGTTGGGCCTAGCCAGTGGCTCCCCGTTTTCGTCGAAGTTGCGGAACAGGGGCAGCCGGCCTTGCTCTAGTGTTGTCGTGCCGTCTTCGTTCTCGCGATGAAACCCGCTGATGTAGTCGTAGACCAGCTTGGACGTCGCCGTGTTGTTGCAGACGATGATGAAGCACGGCGGCACGCTCATGCCGCGTTGCTGCCACAGCTCGAAGGTTTCCTTGTAATGCCCGTACAACGCATCCAGCGCGGTCTGCAACTTGGTTGGCAACTTGAGCGGGTCCAGTCCCTGGGCCTGGCCGCGCCCCTTCTTGGGCATGTCCGTCCGGATGTGCTCCCACAGGTTCCGGAACATGGGCATTTCGTCGCGGTTGATGTAGTTGTCCGCCACCGGCACGCGTGGCAGCTTGACGATGCCGGACTCGATGGCGTCCATCAGCGAGAAATCGCTCATGGTCCACGGGAACAATGTGCCCTCGGCGTAGCCCGAGCCGCGTAGGAAGAACGGGGTGGCGGATAGATCAACCACGCGGCCCAGTCCGAGCTTGCGATTGGCCGCTTCCAGCCCCGAGATCCACAGGCGGGCGGCTTCGCGGTTCTTTTCCGCTTCCTTGCGATCGTCGCCGACCAGCTTGCCTTCCTCATCTTCTTCGCCCGGCTTCTCGCGGTAGCAGTGATGGGCCTCGTCGTTGAGGGCCATGATGTTCTTCATGCCCATCAACTCGGGCATGACGCGCTGGAGCATCTGCCCCTCCGTCTCCTTCGATTCGGGGTCGATCCCAGTGCGACCCTTCAGCAGGGCACGGCCGCCCTTGGACAACTCAATTCGTTCGCGCCGTTTGAAGGCGTGGTAGTTGGTGATGACGATCTTTGCCTTGTGCAGATCGACGAGCATGTCGCTGGGTACCAACTCGCGGCTCTCGTAATAGCTATAGGGATCGTTGGGCAGAAGCACGCTGAGCCGGTCGCGAATGGTCAGTCCCGGCGCGACGACCAGAAATCCCCGCGTGAAATGCTTGCTGTTCGGCCGGCGTACCGCGTTGACGGTTTGCCAGGCAATGATCATCGCCATGACCGTGGTCTTGCCGGCGCCCGTGGCTAGTTTGAGCGCGGTTCGCAATAGTCCGGGATTTGCCGCGTCATTTGCACCATCGAGGTGATCGAGAAAACGGCGACCACGCTTTCCCATCTTGGGCGCGACTTCGGTCAGCCAGATCAGCGTCTCGATGGCCTCAACCTGGCAGAAGAATGGACGGATGCCCTGGAACTCATGGTGCCGCCAGTGCTTTAGCAGACGAGCCGTTTCTGGTGTGACCAGCCACTGATCCGTGCTGGGCAGTTTGCGCCACTGGTCTATCTGCGTGCGCAGCTCATTGATGATGGAGGTGGGGTCGTACTGCTGTGAGCTATCAGAAAGCCCGCGGCCCTCATCGAACTCGAACTGGGATTGATCGGTGCCGCTCTTCCGCTTGCGCGGCTTTGGAATGGGCGTGAAGAAATCCGCACGACGGCGGCTGTCGATAATTTGATGCGTCGGCTGGCCGGTCTCGTCGAGTCCCCAGTGCTGGCTGGGGCGCTCGTAAGGCGAGTTGATTACCGGCTTGCTGAAAAACTGCTCCGACATGCATCCCCCGCGCACTGGAAGTCGTGTTCGGAGGCCGAGTACGGCGTCCTGAACCAAGCGCCCGATAGTCTCACTGGCACCGGTTGGCTGGCAATGGCACGTGGGGAGGCCGGTAACCGAACCCTTTTGTCAGTTCTGTCACCCGCTGTACCGGGGGCGGCCGTTATTAGATTTCGTCGTCGATGATCAACGCTCGGGTTGGGGTGCTGGCACCAGCGCCATGGACGGGGTCCGAGCCGATGAGCATAGTTGCCAAGCTATGCGCGCTGGCCCGGGTAGGTTCTCAAAGGCCCAAGGGGTCAGCTTGAACTGGCCCGGCCTCCACGGACAGGTGAATCAAGCTACGGCTTGATGGGTTTGCTCCACTTCTAGCGGCGTTCGATAGCCCAGCGTTTGGTGGATTCGCTGGCGGTTATAGAACACCTCGATGTACTCGAAAATCGCCGCTCGAGCCGCCTGTCGGCTGGCGAATACGCGTCGGTCGATCAGTTCGAACTTGAGCGTGGCGAAAAAGCTCTCGGCCACAGCGTTATCCCAGCAGTCGCCTTTGCGGGACATGCTTGAGATCATGCCGAGTTCGGCCAGCCGTCGACGGTAGGTGCCGGCAGCATAGGTCTGGCCCTGGTCACTATGGTGGACCATGCCTGCCTTGGGTTGGCGTTGAGCAACGGCCATCTCCAGGGCGTCCCGCACGAGAGCGGTATTGTTGCGGGTCGACATCGACCAGCCGACGACGGGTCGAGCATAGAGATCAATCAGGACGGCCAGATAGAGCCAGCCTTCGCGTGTCGCGATGAATGTGACATCGCCAACCCAGGCCTGGTCTGGCGCAGTTGTCTGAAACCGCCGCCGCAAGATATTGGGCGCATGGCCAAGCTCGGGACGGGCGTGCGTGGTGGCGATGAACCGGCGCCGACGACGCGCCAGAATGCCGTGATCCCGGCGTAGCCGTGCCACACGATGCTTGCCGCAGCGCACACCCGACTTGTTCAGCACCTGCCAGGTCTTGAGATAACCATAGGCCTGCCGATGGTCGTCGTGTGCGCGCCGGATATGCGTGAGCAGCGCGCGGTCGCGCTGCTCACGTGCTGGCGCCGGTCGTTCCCGCCAGGCGTAATAGCCCGATCGGCTGGCCTGGAGAACACGGCACATCAGACTGACCGAATGCTGCTTCTGCTGCGAGGCGATAAAGGCGTACTTCACGGCAGCGCCTTGGCGAAGTACGCCGCCGCTTTTTTTAGGATGGCGTTCTCTTCCTCGAGTTGCGCCAAACGCTTTTTCAAGTCGGCGACTTCAGAGCGTTGATCCGTCGCCGCGTTCCGGCCCGGGCCGCGAAAGGCCTGATCCTCACCTTTCTCCCGCAGCTCGTGCTGCCACTTGTACAGCTGGTTGCGCATCACACCCAGCTCGCGAGCGACATCCGACGCTGGCTTATCGGATTGCTCTAGAAGCTCCACCGCCTGAAGCTTGAATTGCTTGGAATAGCGTTTTCTCGTTGCCATCGGACATCTCCTTCGGGACCATTGTCCCTTCTGGTTGATGTCCGTGGAAGCTGGACCACT
>NZ_JAVRHY010000023.1:0-29255 GCF_031846305.1 Spectribacter acetivorans | reverse complement strand
CGAGCTGGTGACCTGGATGAAACAACAGGGCATCCGCCTGGAATACATCCAGCCCGGCAAGCCCCAGCAGAACGCCTATGTCGAACGCTACAACCGGACCGTGCGTTACGACTGGCTGAGCCAGTACCTATTCGACTCCATCAGCCAGGTGCAGGACGCCGCTACCCGATGGCTATGGACCTACAACCACGAACGACCCAATATGGCTATCGGCGGCATCACTCCGATGCAGAAACTGATAGCCGCTTAGCTCCACTCTTGGGCAGCGTTAAGAATGGGGGGATTACCGCCGGACTTTCTCAATGTAGGGGTAATCGGACAGCGCTTTGCATACCCGCCGCAATTCATCAGCGGAAAGATACCGCTCACGCTTGGCTTCGTGATTCTTGTCGATGCCCTTCGCGGGATTTGCTTCACAGACGCCCCAGCGGATAGCGACATTGAACATGGTCGAGAGAACCGCAACGACGCGATTCGCGAGCACGGGCTGGCCCTCGCTAATGCGTCGATGTAACCGGCGGACGTCATCGTTTTTGATGGCAGTGATCTTTCGCGTGCCGAGGGCAGGACGCACGAATTTATCGACCACGTAGGCATAGTGCTGATGGGTCCTGGATCGATTGCGGGGCTTTACGTGCTCGTTCAGAAAGCGGTCGCAAAATTCGGCGAGTGTGGGCTCCGAGTGACGGGCTTCACGCTCCTCCATCGGATCAATTCCTGTGTCCACCATCCGCCTGAGAACACCGGCTCGCTCACGGGCCGCAGCAACACTCCACGCTGGATACGGCCCGATCGTGTATCGGCGTTCTCGACCCAGTACGCGGTAATTTAGGACGAAGGATTTAGCACCGGACTTCGTAACTCGTACGCCGAAGCCAGAGATTTTTTCGTCCCAGACGATTCTGTAGCGAGTAGCCGGCGCGGGCATGGCTTTCACGAGCCGGTCGGTAAGTCGTTGCTCCATCGTGCGCCAAACCCCTGGTAGCGGTGTCAGCACTATGTCAGCAAATTAGTGCGCAACCAGTGACGTCGACTGTCTCACGATGGCAATCTATGGGCAACCGGTTTCATAACATAACCAGTGGGTTAGGGCGGAATCAACCTATTCTTCTTGTTTCTCGGATAATCGTTGTGATTGAATGGGGTGCAGAAGGTCGTAGGTTCAAATCCTGCTACCCCGACCATTTCCATTTCCTTCCGTTGCCGATTGGCTGCTAAGCCAATGCTGCAACAGACCCCTCGTGTCATATCCGGCAACGCTGGGTAATACTCCGCCTGCGTCGGCCCCATCCGTCATACTGAGGCGCGAAGCGCCGCGGGCTATCTCATTTGGGTAGGCGCATTGTTTGAGCATGACCGGGGCAGGAGGTCGCCGCATCACTCCTACTGACGCCAGACTTCCTCGCCGCAGCGACGGAGAAGTGTGATGTATCGCCTCTGACACGAGCCCCGTTCATGCGAGCGGCCTGAGCGTCATCCACACCGCCCCCGGTTCGCGCTCTACTTCCATCCGGCCGTCGCCCGGATGGAAGCGGTAGGTGAGATGGCAGTAATCCCGGGGGTTGCGCAGGTAATTCGGGCTGAAGATGTCGACATTCACGCCGCCCGCGTGGCGCGCCGAGGGCGCCAGCAGGCCGGGGTGGTGGCCTTCGTGAACCGCCCGGCCGACCTGCTGCGTGAAGTCATAGCTGTCACTGGCCACCAGCGCCGGGAAGTCCCGTTCCTTGCCACACAGGTCGAACACCAGCGCATCCACATGGGCCGTCTTCACGCAGCGTTCGCGGATGATCGGCCGTTTGTGCCGGTCCTGGCCGCGTCCCGCCAGCTCGCGGGCAAAGTGGTAGGTGGTTTCAGCCACCGTCGTTTCCACGCGCCGTGAGCCGTACCAGACGCCGAAACTGCCGTCGGTATAACGGCTGCGTGCCCAGTTGCGATGGTCGAACGGAAAGCCGACCACCCCGTACCAGGGCTCGAACGGGCGATTGATCAGCGGCTGATCCTTGCGGCCGCGGGTGCGCATCTCGGCCTTCACTGCGGCCGCCGAATCCTCGTCATTGTCGGCAAGCCGGTGAAAGAGATCGCGACCGCGCCGCAGGCTGACGAAGTTGCGGAACGCGTCCTCCCGGATGTGGACCGGATGGTCGAACAGCGCATCCGGTAGACCCGCCGCCATCACCGGCCTCGCAGATAATCCAGGTAGGCCCGCAGGTCCCGCAACCCGGCCAGGCCCTCGCGTGCCACGACCTGGTACGGCGTCATCCCGCCCAGGGCCTGATCAGGTGTCGTCGCCCAGGATTCGACCAGTTCCGGATTTTCCGGAAACAGAATCTCCAGCGACTTGATGATGCCCATCAGATGCCCGGCGCGGTCGAGGATATCGCGCTGCTCCGGCAGCGGCGTGCCGTTGGCATAGTTGCGCAGCGTGCTGCGCGTGCGCGGCGACAACCCCAGCATCACCGCCTGCTGGCGCCGATCCAGACCCCACAGATCGAGCAGCCGCACGCACATCCGGGCCAGGCTGGCGCGCTCTTTCCGGCTGATGCCGTCGGGGGCGTCGTCGATTGTAGCTATGGCTTCCACGCCACTTTCTCCGTGATCCATTTGTTTTTATAAATACATATTAGCGTTCTATTAATACGCCAGCAATGCTGACGTCCCGGTGCGGCGAGGCGCCAAGAACCTCGGGCATCCTCTGGATTACCGACCATGGAAGCGCCGGAGAGTCGCGTTAGTCGACCGGTACGCGCTATCTTCGCGCCCTGTTGTCTCGCAGGATTGGCCCTGGGCTGCCGCGCCTGTCGGTGGGTGCGCCAATCAAGCCAGGCGGAGCGTTCAAAAATGGCCCTGTGGATGCATTCATGACCAAACGCGCGTTGATTACCGGCGTCACCGGCCAGGACGGCGCCTATCTGTCCGAACTGCTGCTCGGCCAGGGCTACGAGGTCCACGGCATCAAGCGGCGGGCGTCGCTGTTCAATACCGAGCGGGTGGATCATCTTTATCAGGATCCGCACGAGTCGGAGCAGCGGTTCGTGCTGCATTACGGGGATCTCACCGACGCCACCAACCTGATCCGCATCGTGCAGGAAGTGCAGCCGGACGAAATCTACAATCTGGCGGCGCAGAGCCACGTGCAGGTGTCGTTCGAAACCGCCGAGTACACCGCCAACAGCGATGCCCTGGGCACACTGCGGTTGCTGGAGGCGCTGCGGATTCTGGGTCTGGAGCAGCGCACCCGCTTCTACCAAGCTTCCACCTCCGAGCTGTACGGCAAGGTGCAGGCCGTACCACAGGACGAGACCACGCCGTTCTACCCGCGCTCGCCCTATGCGGCGGCCAAGCTGTACGCCTACTGGATGACCGTGAACTACCGGGAGGCCTACGGCATGCACGCATCGAACGGCATCCTGTTCAATCACGAATCGCCGCTGCGCGGGGAAACCTTCGTCACCCGCAAGATCACGCGGGCGCTGGCGCGCATCAAGCTGGGGTTTCAGCAGCGCCTGTACCTGGGCAACCTGGACGCGCTGCGGGACTGGGGCCATGCCCGGGACTACGTAGCCGCCATGCACCTGATGCTGCAGCAGGATTCACCGGACGACTTCGTGATTGCCACCGGCAAACAGCACAGCGTGCGTGAGTTCGTGCAGCTGGCCGCCGACCGGCTGGACCTGCCGCTGAGCTGGTCCGGGCAGGGGCTGGAAGAGCAGGCGCGGCGTGATGATACCGGCGAGGTGGTGGTCAGCGTGGACCCGCGCTACTTCCGGCCCACGGAAGTGGAAAGCCTGCTGGGCAATCCCGCCAAGGCGCAGCGCCAGCTGGGGTGGCAGCCGCAGGTATCCTTTGCCGAGCTGGTGGCGGAGATGGCGGACGCCGATCTCGACGCGGCCCAGCGCGAAGCGACGCTTCGGGCCAGCGGCTACGCCGTGAACGCGCCGCAGGAATAGTGGCTCCCGGAACAAGGGCAAATTGATGGAACGCGATGCGGCGATCTATGTGGCTGGCCACCGCGGGCTGGTTGGTTCCGCGCTGGTGCGGCGGTTGGAACGGGCGGGTTATACGAATCTGATAACCCGTGGCCGTGACGAGCTCGACCTGACCAATCGCGAGGCGGTCAACGCGTTCTTTGCCGAGACCCGGCCGGACTACGTGTTCCTGGCCGCGGCGCGGGTAGGGGGCATTCAGGCCAACAACGCCCAGCCGGTGGATTTCCTGCGTGACAACCTGCTGATCCAGACCCATGTGATTGATGCGGCCGCGGCGCATGACGTTCGCAAGCTGCTGTTTCTGGGCTCGTCCTGTATTTACCCGAAGTTCGCCCCGCAGCCCATGTCGGAGGACTGCCTGCTCACCGGCGAGCTGGAACCGACCAACGAGTGGTATGCCATCGCCAAGATTGCCGGCATCAAACTGTGCCAGGCCTACCGCCGGCAGACCGGGTTCAACGCGGTGAGCGTGATGCCCACCAACCTGTACGGCCCGGGTGACAACTTCGATCTGGAAACCTCGCACGTGCTGCCGGCGCTGATCCGCAAATTCCACGAAGCTCAGCGTGACGGGCAGGGCAGCGTGGTGCTATGGGGCAGCGGTACGCCGCGCCGCGAGTTCCTGCACGTGGATGACCTGGCGGATGCCTGCCTGTTCGTGATGGACCACTACGAAGACGAAATGCCGTTGAATATCGGCGTGGGCGAGGACATCAGCATCCGGGATCTGGCCGGCCTGATTGCCGAGGTGGTCGGCTTCGAAGGCGAGCTGGAACTGGACCGGACCCGCCCGGACGGCACGCCGCGCAAGCTGCTGGATGTGTCGCGTCTGCATGCGCTGGGCTGGCAGGCGCAGACCGGCCTGCGCGACGGGATTGCGGCGACCTACGACTGGTATCGCGAGAACGGCCCGGGCGTTTGACAATCAAGGCCGACATGCCAGCAATGCTTGGCTTATGCGGCTCTGCATCGGCTATCTCATTGCGTCCGACGTCAACGCGGATCGTAAGCAGCGTTTCGATAGGCCGAATGAATTTGGCCTGCCGCATCCGGTGGAACCCGGTCTGTAGGGCGCAATTCATTGCGCCGGTCTGTCTCTTCCGGCCAGATACTGTCGCCCCCGCCGGATGACGCGGGGCTGGTACGCTCACGCCGCTCGCAACTTCTGCATACCTCCATATCCGTGATCCAACGCATTCTCACCGTCTGCACCGGCAACATCTGCCGCAGCCCGCTGGCCGAGGTCTGGCTTCAGGCGCAGCTGCCGGATCTGCAGGTCACATCGGCCGGCGTTGGCGCGCTGGTCGGGCACGGTGCTGCCCCCAACGCGCAGGATGTGGCAGCAGACGCGGGTCTGGACCTGTCGGCCCACCAGGCGCGCCAAGTCAACGTCGCGCTGGTGGGCGCAGCCGACCTGATTCTGGTCATGGACGACACGCACGTCGCCTGGCTAAAGCGCCACCACCCCACGCTCACCGGCCGCATCTTCCTGCTGGGCCAATGGCGCAACCGGGCCGAGGTGGCCGACCCCTTCCAGCAGCCGCGTGATGCCTTCGACGAGGCTTTTGCCCGCATTCGCGATTACGGTCAGGACTGGGTCGACCGCGTCCGATCTCTGAACGGCGGCCGTTGATCCCCTGGGCATCGGCACAGTGCGAGATATGGGCGCGGCGCAGACTCTTCGTAGGGCCGAATTCATTCGGCCGGGTTGTGTTGGTGCTGCCGTTGGGCAGGGTGTCAGGCGCGATAAATCACGCCCTACAGCCTGGCGCTGATACCCCGGATGATTGCCGGATTGCCCGTAGGGCCGAATTCATTCGGCCTGTCCGGATGCGTCCTCCGGCCGGGATTTCACCTCAGCACGATGCTACCCGAGCCGGATTGCCGCAACTCGTTGCCATGACAGGCAGGCGCGATAAATCACGCCCTACAGCCTGGTGCTGATGCCCCGGATGACTGCCGGATCATCTGTAGGGCCGAATTCATTCGGCCTATAAAGCGCAAGGTGACGGGCCGATTCGCGTGCCGGGCATGATGAACTGTCCCTCACCGTTTGCCGTCAAACGCTTCAACGTGGACATTGGAATCCCAAACCATTAGGGTCTGCGGGCTCCATGGTGCGCCTGTCTACCCGATGTAGGGTGCGTGGGGTAGTTGTGCCGATAACTCTGCCGCGGGGGCGAGAGATGAACCGAGTGGCCGCGTCGCTAACGACGTTGTTATTGCTGTCAGCATGCTCATTTCCCGGCATGCGCGTGGATATCGGGGAAGAACAGGAATCCACCTGGTTCAGCAGTGGGGACCCGCGCCAGTCGGAAACAGGCCAACCTGTGCACCCCGAATACGATGCCACGGTCCGTCGCATCACGCCTTCGCTGGTTGCCGACTTGCAGCGCGAGGATGCGGCGAATCCTTCCGCTGACACTCGACTACCCACAACCGACGAGAACGGCTATCCGCAGTATCGGGTTGGCAAGGGCGATATCCTCAGCGTCATCGTCTACGGCCACCAGGAACTCACCAATCCGGCCGGCACCACCGAGTCCGTGGCTTCATCCGGCCGGGTTGTCGACGCCCGCGGCAAAATCTACTTCCCCTTTATTGGCGACATGGATGTCGCCGGCCTGACCACCGAGGAAATCCGCGGACGCATTGCCGACGGCCTGGATCGCGTCATCCGCGACCCACAGGTGGATGTCCGGGTCATCGAATTCCGTAGCAAGCAGGTATTCGTATCCGGCGACATCCAGAGCCCCTGCCGAGTGCCGGTGACGGATATACCCATGACCGTCGACGAAGCCCTCAGTCAGTGCCAGTCACTGAGCAGCGGCGGCGGGTCAGGTGGTAGTGGCAGCGGTGGTCTGTATACCGGCAAGGCATTGCGTTTGATCCGTGACGGTCAGAGCTATCCGATCAACCTGGCCACGCTGCACAGCGGTGCCGACGAGTTCTGGTTGAAGGCCGGTGATCGTCTGGTTCTGGACGAGAACATCCAGAAGGTATTTCTGCTGGGTGAGTTTCAGGAGCAACTGGCCATTCCCGTCGGTTATGACGGCATCACGCTGGCGGATGCGGTCACGGGCGCGGGCGGTCTCGACCTGGCAACCGCCGATTCCAGCAAGATCTACGTCATCCGCGGCCTGATCGAACGCCGCCGTACCGAGGATGACACGGTGGTCGCCAACCTGAATCCGATGGTCTACCAGCTGGACGCCAAGTCGCCGCAGGCCTTGATCCTGGCCCATCAGTTCGAACTGCAACCGCGTGATGTGGTCTACGCCTCAGCGGCCAGCCTGGTCAACTTCAACCGTGCCCTGGCGGAAATCACGCCCACGCTGAATCTGTTGTTCCAGTCGTTCCTGATTTTTGACCGCTCCAACAACTAAACCTGTTAACACACGCCGATTTGCCGCGCCATCAGTGTTGCTGGTGGCGTCGGGGGAAAAGGCGTGGCGACGGCTCAGCGACCGAATCTGACTGAATGAAACCACAAGACTCTCAAGCCCCTGCCATCGTGGAAGGCGATGACGGCATCAACGTCCGCGAGCTTATCGGTGTCGTACTCGAGAACGGGCTTTGGGTGATTGCGGCGGTGGTGCTTTCACTGCTCGTCGGTGCCTACATCGCGTATACCGAGTCCGATGTCTATCAGGCCCAGGCCCTGGTCCAGGTAGAGCGGCAGAAAAGCCTGTTCGAAGACAGCCTGGCCATCGGACCCCAGCAGCCGCAGAGCAGCGCCCAGGTGGAAATCCTGAAATCGCGGTCGGTCATCGGCGCCGCTGTGCGCGAACTCAACCTCAACCTCGACGCCCGCCCGGTCCACCTGGGCCGCCTGGGCGCCGCCATGGCCCGTGGCTACCAGGGTGAGCGGCCCGCCGCGCCGCCGCTGCAGTGGCTGCCCCTGGGCGGGCTGCTGGACGGCTACGCCTGGGGCGGTGAGCGAATCGACCTCGGCCGCCTGGAGGTGCCCGACGCGCTGCTGGGCGTGCCGCTGACCCTGCGGGCCGAGGGGGACAAGCGCTTTGCCCTGCTGGCGCCGGGTGCCCGCACGCTGCTGACCGGCACCGCGGGGCAGGTCGCCACCGCCGATTACGCCGGAGGCGAGGTACGCATCTTCGTGGCGGCGCTGAAGGCACGGCCAGGCACGCATTTCACCGTAGTGAATCGCCCGATCGGCGGTGTCGTGTCATCTCTCCGCAGTCGCCTGGAAGTCACCGAAACCGGCCGCCAGAGCGGCGTGCTGGACATCAGCTACACCGCCGGTTCGCAGCAGCAGGCGCAGACCCAGCTCGACGCCATCACGGAAGCGTATCTGCGTCAGAATGTGGAGCGTCAGAACGAGCAATCCCGCCAGACGCTGTCGTTCCTGCAGGAACAGTTGCCAAACCTCAAGGAAGAGGTCGATACCGCACAGAGCAAGCTGCGTGATTATCAGGAGCGGGAAGGCTCCGTCGACCTCAGCCTGGAAGCGCAGGGGCTGCTGGGCCAGGTATCCGATATCGAGCAACAGTTATCCGAGCTGGAGCTGAAGGAATCCGAGCTGCTGCAGGAGTACACGGCGGAGCATCCCACGGTGCAATCGGTCCGCCGCGCCCGCTCGCAACTGCAGCAGGAGCGACGGGAAATCGAATCCAAGCTGCAGAAACTGCCCGAGCGCGAAGCGCAGTTCCTGGAACTGTCGCGCGACGCCAAGGTGGCCAACGAGCTGTATGTGCAGCTCCTGAACCGCGCCCAGGAATTGGAAGTCACCAAGGCCGGTACCACCGGTTTCGTCCACATCGTGGACAGCGCCTATGCCAGCGGCCAGCCGGTCTGGCCGAAGACGAGTCGGATCATGCTGCTTGCCCTGGCCGCCGGCCTGATCCTGGGGCTGGGGCTGGCGTTCCTGCGCGACGCACTACGCCTGACATTGCGTGACCCCGATGTCATCGAACAGAAGGTGGGCCTGCCGGTCTATGCCACCATTCCCTACAGCCGAACACAGTCCCGCCTGGCACAGGATAAACGCCAATCGGGCATCCTGGCGCTGACCAGCCAGGACGATCTGGCGCTGGAAGCCCTGCGCAGCCTGCGTACCAGCCTGCAGTTTGCGCTGATGGAGGCAGGCAGCCCGGTGGTATGCATCACCAGCCCGGCGCCCGGCGCCGGCAAGAGCTTTGTCAGCAGCAACTTGGCCCTGCTGGTGGGTGAACTCGGCAAACGCGTGCTGCTGGTCGATGCCGACATGCGCCGCGGGCATATCCACCGCGCCTTCGGCTTGTCCCGCTCCCCCGGCCTGTCGGATATCGTCACCGGTGAAGTGTCGCCGGAATCCGTCATTCATCGCGTGGCGGAGGAGCGCATGGACTTCCTCTCCGGCGGCACCATTCCCCCCAACCCGTCGGAACTTCTCCTGAATCCCCGATTCCGAAACCTGCTTCAGACCTGGAGCGAGCAGTACGACCTGGTGCTGATCGACACGCCGCCACTGCTGAGCGTGACGGACGGCGTCATCGTGGCCGAGCAGAGCGGCACCACGCTGCTGGTGGGGCGTTACAACCAGACCCGCCTGCACGAAATCGACACCGCCACCAAGCGGCTACGCCAGAGCGGCGCCCGGCTCAGCGGTCTGGTATTCAACGCTTACCGGCCCGGCGTGTCCCGCTACGCCTATGGCAAATACGGATACCACGCCTACCGGTATGGTTCCGGGTAGGCGCGGACGCCACACCCGGGTCGCGCTGCAAGACTAGGCGGCCGACATGTTCCGTGACCTGAAAGAACTCTACGCGCTGCTTGCCCCGGAGCAACGCCGCAAGCTATGGCGCTTGCAGATCCTGGTGGTATTGATGGCATTTGCCGAAATCGCCGGGGTGATTTCCATCGGGCCCTTCATGACGCTGGTCGGCGACATGCAGCAGCTGCAGGGCGACGGCCTGCTCGCCGGCCTCTACCGCGCCAGCGGCCTGGCCGAACCGCGGGACTTCCTCTTCTGGGTGGGCGTGGGCGTACTGGTGATGCTCACGGTCGCGGCGGTGATCTCCATGGTCACGGTCTGGCGCCTGTCGCTCTACGGCGCCCAGGTCGGCGCCGAACTGGGCAGCCGCCTGTTTCGTCAATACATGCACCAGGACTGGCTCTTCCATTCCAGCGGCAGCAGCAGCCAGCTCACCAATCAGATTGCCCAGGAAGCCCAGCGCATCACCGGCCAGATCATCAATCCCCTCATGCAGATGAATGCCAAAGCGGTGATGGCCTCGCTGATGGCACTGGCCATTTTCCTCTACAACCCGGCGGTCGCCCTGGTGGGGCTAACCGTCTTCGGCGTGGCCTACCTGCTGCTCTACCGCACCGTGCGCCGGCGGCTGACCGCCAACGGCGCGGCGATCACCCGCGCCCAGCGTCAGCGCTTCAAGCTGATGGCGGAGGGCTTCGGCGGCATCAAGGACGTACTGCTGCTCGGCCGGCAGGACACGATCACCCGCCGCTTCGTGGATGCCAGCCAACGCTTCGCCCGGGCTCAGGGCACCACCATGGCGCTCTCCCAGGTGCCGCGCTACGCCATGGAACTGGTCGCCTTCGGCGCCGTGATTTTCCTGGTCCTCTACCTGCTGGCCAGCCACCAGGGCAACCTCGGCGCCATCCTGCCGGTGCTCTCCGTCTACGCCCTGGCCGGCTTCAAGCTGCTGCCGGCATTCCAGCAGGTCTACCAGGGCGTCTCGCAGATCCGCGGCAACCTCGCCGCCTTCGAGGCCGTCCGTGACGACCTGCGCGCCAGCATGATGGAGACGGGCAGGACACAGGACCGGGAGCAGGACACGACCGACGCCCCTCACTGGTCACCGCAGCAATCCATCGAACTTCACGACATCACCTTCCGCTACCCCGGCAAGGAAGAACCGGCCCTGCGCGGGCTGAGCATGGAGATCCCCGCCAACAGCGTGATCGGCCTGGTGGGCGCCTCCGGCTCCGGCAAGTCCACCGCCATCGACCTGCTCTTGGGCCTGATCCTGCCGGAGACCGGCGAGGTGCGCATCGATGGTCAGCCAGTAACCAGGCAGAATCGTCGCGCCTGGCAGAACAGCGTGGGGTTCGTGCCCCAGAGCATCTACCTGGCGGACAGCTCAATGCGCGAGAACATCGCTTTCGGCCTGTCGCCGGAGGCCATCGATGACGACAAGGTCCGCCGCGCCGCCACCATGGCCCACCTGGACGAATTGCTCGAAGAACTGCCCGGCGGCCTGGAAACCCGCGTGGGCGAGCGCGGCGTGCAGCTATCCGGCGGCCAGCGCCAGCGCATCGGCATTGCCCGCGCGCTCTACCACGACGCCGACGTGCTGGTCCTCGACGAGGCCACCAGCGCCCTGGACGGCATCACCGAGAAACTGGTCATGGATGCCATCCACGACTTCGCCGGCAAGAAGACCATCATCATGATCGCCCACCGCCTGGCCACCGTGAAGCAGTGCGACAGCATCTACCTCATGGCCGATGGGCGGGTGACCGATTGTGGTTCGTTCGACGAACTTGCCCAGCGAAATGCCTTATTCAAGCGCATGGCAGATCATGCCTGACTCCGAAGCACATGCAGCAGAAGTCAGACGAGATAGGCATCACCAAAATTGGCTGAGGCACTGAATGAAAACCTCACGTGTACCCATCATTACCGTATTGACATGTACCTATGATCGTGCTTGGGCCATTCCTAGATTGTATGAAAGCTTGCTTAAGCAGGAATCAGTGCTATTCGAATGGGTCGTTGTCGATGATGGCTCTCGAGACGATACAGGGTGCTTGATCAATAAGCTCAAACAAGAATCCGGATTCCAAATCCGGTATGTATACCAGAAGAACTCGGGTAAACATATCGCATTTAACCGCGGCGTCTCTATGGCGCGGGGCGATTTCGTCGTGCCGTTAGATTCTGACGATGAATTGTTGCCAGGGTCACTTGGTAAGCTTTTCGCGTCTTGGCATAACATTTCAGCAAAAAAAAAGGCGGACTGCGCGGGTGTCTTGGGCAGATGTGTTACAGCGAATGGAGAGCTATTTGGTGACAAATTCGCAGAAGATTATTTTATTGGAGATCTTAGAAGGCTGCGACTTAAAGACAAGATAAAAGGGGATTTTAGTGGATTTCTTCGGGCAGACGTTCTAAAAGAATTTCCCTTTCCAGAATGCGGCGTAGGAAGAATTAGTTTTTTTCCAGAAAGGATTGTTTTTTTCAGGATTGCCAAAAAGTACAATATTTTATTTCTGAAGGCCGGCATCATGACATACAACCACGATTCTCCCCAAGAACAGCTTACTTCGTTGCCCATGTCACGCAAATACGAAGCGCATCGATTGCATGCAAAACATATGTTAAACGAGAACCTGGATTGCTTTTTCATGAATCCAAAATTTTTTGTGAGGGAGGCTGCGTATTTTACGCGAGTTTCGTTACATCTTAAGATTCCGACTACAATGACTCTTAAAGGCGTGAATGGTTTCAAAGCAAGATGTTTGGTTTTTATGTCTTATCCAATTGGAGTTATTCTGTTTTTATTGGATCGAAAACGGGCTGGCTGCTTTGTTCGGCATTCATAGATAGGTAAATGATTTCATCAGTGGATTTCGTCGCGGGGCGACTAGATTAAATGATGCGTAGCGCGGCAATGGATTCATTCAGGAAACGGCTTCTGTTTTTCTATTTTGGCTCTGGACAGTTTCGTTATGGCATAGCGGAAGTGTTTCGTCATGTGCTCAATGGTCTGGATAAGCAGCGTTATGATCTCTTTCTGGTGATTACGGGAACTCTGAACGAGTCAGTGGATAACCTGTCGGCTGACGTCACCGTCATCGAACTTGGTCATGAAGGATTGAAGAAGTCCTTTCTCCCTCTAGTAAAGGCGATACGCCGGATTCGGCCGGATCTTGTGGTCTCGGCCATGGTGCATCCCAACGTTCTTGCTGCATTGGCACGACTTGTTTCTCGGTATGATTGTAAGCTGGTATTGACAGTTCACAGTGTTATTACTCCGCAATTGGAAAATATGTGGAGCGAAAAGCAGGGGCGGATGATCCGCAAGGCGGTTCAGCTCACTTACCCCAGTGCGGACCATCTTGTTTACGTCTCCCGGGCTGTAAAAGAGGACTTCGAGAAATATTTCTCGCGTCTACCGGGGGTCTCAGTGATTCACAATCCGGTGCTCAAGGAATCGGCTCTCCCTGAACCGGATTTCACCGTTAAGGAGCCTGGACTGATCGCCGTTTCTTCGAGACTCACGGGATACAAGAAAATCGACGAAGCCATAAGCGCACTCCAGTTCCTGGAGGAGCGCTACCACCTAGTGGTGATGGGCGATGGCCCCGAGCGCGGACGGCTCGAAGCCCTGGTGGCCGAGCTGGATTTGGATGAGCGAGTCGAGTTCACCGGCTACGTGGACGACCCGTTCGCGTGGTATCGCAAGGCGGAGATCTTCGTGTTGCCTTCCGTGTGGGAGGGGTTCGGCAATGTCCTGATCGAGAGCATGGCCTGCGGTTGCCAGGTGGTGGCCAATGCCTCGGCCTGGGCACCCCCCGAGGTGCTCGGGTACGGTGAATACGGCTTTCTTTATGAAGGCGGTCAACCGGAG
This sequence comes from Spectribacter acetivorans, assembly GCF_031846305.1. Taxonomy (NCBI): domain Bacteria; kingdom Pseudomonadati; phylum Pseudomonadota; class Gammaproteobacteria; order Salinisphaerales; family Salinisphaeraceae; genus Spectribacter; species Spectribacter acetivorans. Next base: position 15,673 of record NZ_JAVRHY010000023.1, on the reverse strand, counting down.
GCTCTGGCTTCCGCAATCAAGAAGGCGGCTACGGAGCCGAAACCGAAAGAAAAACTGTTGCGGTACGCGCAGCGCTTTACGGACAAGCGAGTCGCGCGGGAGTACGAGCAACTGTTTGACTCGTTGGTCGGCAGTCCCCGAATGAACTCCTCGGAGTCTCAGTGATGCATTTCTTTATCGCGGGGTATCCGAAAGCGGGCACGACATCCCTCTACGATTACCTGGGTAGTCACCCCGACGTCTTCGTTCCCAAGATCAAGGAGCCGCACTATTTTACCGAGGATTACCCCGGTTCGCGGGAGGTGACGACCGGATATGAGTACCGGGCGTTGTATCGGGATGCCGAACCATATCAGCAACGAGGCGATGCCTCGGCTTCGGTAATCCATTCGGACGTGGCAATCGACCGGATACTTGAGCGGTACCCGGAGGCCAAGTTCATCGTGCTGGTCCGTGATCCGGTAGCGGCGGTGCGATCGTTCCATGGCGAGCTGCTGCACAACCTGAACGAGGATATGGCGGACTTCGAGCGTGCCTGGCGGTTACAGGCGGCGCGGGCTGAGGGCCGAGACATACCCGCTACCTGCCGGGAGCCGCGCTTCCTGCAGTACCGTGAGATATTCCATTACCGGGAGCAGTTGCCGGCGTTCTTTAAAAAGGTGCCCGCGGAGCAACGGCTGGTGCTGGTATTCGAGGAGTTCTTTGCCGATCCCCGGGCGGGGTATCGGCAGGTGTTGGATTTCCTCGGGCTGGAGGATGACCGTCGCAGCGACTTCTGCGCGGTGAACACCGCCCGCCGGCATCGCTTCCGTTGGTTGGCGGAACGCCATCGGAAGATGGTGGATGACGATGGCTGGGTCTATCGCGGCTTGAAGGGTGCCATGTCGCGAATGGGTATTCACCCCTCGGACATCCTGGCGCGCTTCAATCGCAAACCCGGCGGCAAGCCGGCGATCAGCGCGGCCTTCGAGGCGGAGCTCCGCGAGCATTTCCGGCCGGATGTCGAGGCAGTCGAGCACTTGCTCGGCCGCGAAATCGAGCACTGGCGGCACTAATGGCCCGTATCGGCATCGTGATCTATTCCCTGGCGGGGGCGGGAGCGGAACGGGTATCCGTTAACCTCGCCCATGAGTTCGTCGCCGCGGGTCATGCGGTGGATTTCGTGCTGGCCCAGGGCGAGGGCGAGCTGATGGGGGAAGTACCGCCGGGTTCGGGCGTGCACGTGGCTCGGTCTGGCGGGGCGCGCGCGTGGCGTGCCGCGATTGCCCATTACGTGGACACGCAGGCGCCAGACGTGTTGCTGGCGATGATGGAAGGGGCTGGCGTACTGTCTCTTCAGGCAGCCAGAGGCCGTTCCGTACCTGTCTACGTGGTCTCGCATATCCATTTCTCGCGGCACTGCCGCCATGCCTCGCGCTGGAAGGAGCGGTGGCTGATGCCGCTGGCTGCGCGCTGGTACTTGCGCGGGGCCGCCGGCGTGATCGGCGTCTCGCAGGGCGTGAGCGAGGACATCCGTCGCGCCGCCGGCCTGAAGCGCGAGAAGGTTCACACCATTTACAACCCGATCCTGACCGAGGACTTCTACCGCAAGGCGGCGGAGCCCGTGGACCACCCGTGGTTCGAGCCCGATCGGGGCTCGCTGACGGTGGTGACCGTGGGACGCCTGACCGCACAGAAGGATCACGACACCCTGCTGCGCGCGATCAGCGAGGTAAACCGGCAGCGACCGGTGCGGCTGGTGGTGCTGGGGCAGGGCGAGCGCCGCGAGGAACTCGAAGCATTGGCCCGGGAACTGGGCATTGGCGAGATCGTCGAGTTTGCCGGCTTCGATCCCAACCCGTATCGCTACATCGCCGCGGCCGACGTCTTTGCCCTGTCCTCCCGTTGGGAGGGTTTCGGCAATGTGCTTGTCGAGGCCCTGGCATGCGGGACAGGTGTGGTGTCGACGGACTGTCCCAGTGGGCCGAGTGAAGTCTTGGGGGAGGGCGAGTACGGCGAACTGGTTCCCGTGGGGGACAGCAGTGCGTTGGCTCGTAGCATCGTGGCGGCCGCCAGTCGTCCGGCGGAAACACGCGGACTTTTTCAACATCTGGAGAGGTTCAAGGCGGCTCGGGTGGCACAGGAGTATCTGCACGTAATGGGCCTGATCGAAGGAGACGATTCGTGACCGTCCTGAAAAGCGACAACTGGAGGGATGCCGCGCTGCGGTTGGCCAAGCGGACGGCTGGCCGCTCCCTCTATCTGCCAACCGAAGCCCCCCATTTCCAAGTCAAGGTGGATGGCGAGTGGTACGTGTTCTGCGCCATCCACAAGAACGCCTCTTCCTCGATTCGGTCGATCGTGGAAAACGCCTCGGCCCTGAAGCGAGCGGAGAATCAGTCCATCTTCAACTTCCTGTTTCTTAACCATCTGGTTCGCAGCAGGAAGGAGATCGAGCGCGCCCGTCACGTCATGGTGTTCGTCCGTCACCCGCTGGACCGGGTGGTTTCGTGCTTCCAGAACAAGTTTATTCAGCAAAAAGGCAACCGCACGATCTTTGCTGATTACCGAGCAGTCACCAAACGGGATCCGTGCAAATCCAGTTTCGAGGAATTCGTCTCCGGCTATATAACTGCATGTTTTGCCGGCAAGACGGAGGTGGGTGGGCGCCATGATCGCCACATCTATACACAACGTCAGCAGCTGCTGCCCGTGGACTACGACGTGGTGAAACGCGTAGATGAGTTCGACGAAACCATGGAGAGGGCGGGACTTGCGCACTTGTTGCCCGGCAGGGCTAACGCCACGTCGGGAAAAGTCCGGGTATCGGATGCCTGGCGACTGACAGCCGATGAGCTCAATGAACACTATCGAAAGACCGGTGAAACCCCGGGCAAGGCGTCACTATTGAGCGACGAGTTGGTCGACCAGATTAATCAGTTGTACCGGGCCGATCTCCAGGCATTCGGGCACTTGTTTGACAAGGAGGTGGGGTGAAACTGCTCTTCGTCATTGGTGACATCTCCGCCTACGGCGGCACGGAGCGAGTGACGACGGAGATCGCCGCCGCGCTCGCCGAGGCAGGGCACGAGGTGAGTATCCTGAGCCTGTTTGGTCCGGCTGACCCCTGGTTCGACATGCCGGACGAGATCCGAGTGAAATCCGCCGGACTGGAGCCGGCCGGCGGCAGCCTGCGTCGTGCCGCGGCCATTTCACGTTCCTTGAAGAGCGAGGCCCGGTCGTCGGGCGCGGATGCCATGATCCTGGTGGACACCATCCTGTTCGCGTTCTGCGTGCCCTGGGCATGGCGATCCTCGGCCAAGGTCATCTGCTGGGAGCACTTCAACCTCACCACCAGTCACGGCACGCGCATGCGGGATCTGGCACGGCTGGCGGCGTCCCGCCTGAGCGACCGGGTGGTGGTGCTGACCGAGCGGGATGCCGAGGCCTGGCGTGAGAAATACCGGATTACCGACCGGGTCCAGGCGATCTGGAACCCGATCCCTCGTTTCCCGGAAACCGGCGATTCATCGCCGCGTCAGGAAGACAGTCGTGCCATCGCCCTGGCGGTCGGTCGCCTGACGAGGCAGAAAGGGTTCGACGTGCTGCTGCGAGCCTGGGCGTTGATCGGATCGGCAAGGGAAGGCTGGCTGCTGCGCATCGTCGGCGGTGGCGAAGAGGAAACCGCCCTCAAGGCCTTGGCCGCCGAGCTGGGGGTCGAGGATTCGGTGGTATTCGTGGGCCAGGTGCGTGACGTGGCGAGCGAGTACCGTGCCGCCTCCTTGTACGTGATGAGCTCCCGCTGGGAAGGGCTGCCGATGACGCTCCTGGAGGCCCAGCATTTCGGCTTGCCCAGCGTCTCCACGGACTGCCCCACCGGCCCGCGCGAGGTGCTTTCCGGTGGCAGTGGTCGGTTGGCGGTGCCCGAAGACCCACAGGCACTGGCGGAGGGTCTGGCCGATGTGATGCGCGATGCCGGCAAGCGGGCCGCCATGGCGGATGCGGCCGGGGAAAACGCGCAGCGGTATCGGCCCGAGGGAATACGAAAGGAATGGGAAGCGATGCTGCGCGGGCTGGACGTGGGATGAGTCTGGGGAGGTCCGGCCCGGACGGCAAGAGCTCGATTGGAGTCGGCAGGGTGGGTCGGTGAGAATCGCGTTGGTGATTACAAGCCTGGGCGTCGGCGGCGCGGAGCGTTTGGTTACCGATTTGGCGGATCGGTATGCCGCCGACGGTCATCAGGTGCTGCTGGTCCGGTTTCATGGTGAGGCCGAATTGCGCCCGTGTGATCCGCGGGTGCGGTTGGAGAATCTGGACATGCGTCGCAGTCCGTTGGGCGTGCTGGCCGCGATGTGCCGTTTCCGCCGGTTCATTCGGGCATTTCGCCCGGACGTGGTGAACAGCCACCTAGTGCATGCCAATATCCTGACCCGGCTGTTGCGTCTAGTCACATCCATGCCCTGGCTGGTCTCCAGCGCGCACAACACCAACGAGGAGGGGCGTGGGAGGATGTGGGCCTATCGGCTGACTGATCGCCTGGCGGATATCTCCACCAATGTCTCCGATGAGGCGGTGGCGGTCTTCGAGCAGCAGGGTGCCGTCAAGCCGGGGCGCATGCTGGCCATTCACAACGGCATCGACACCGGGGCCTTTGCCTTCGACCCGGTCGCAAGGGCGCATGTCCGCTCGGAGCTCGGCCTGGAGGAATCCACGCCGTTGCTGCTGGCGATGGGCCGCTTGTGGGAGCAGAAGGATTACCCCAACCTCTTGCACGCCCTCGCCGGGTTGGGGGCAGGGCCCGTGCCGCCGACGCTCGTGATCGTGGGCGACGGACCATTGCGGGACGAGCTGGGGGCCCGGGCCGACTCGCTGGGCGTGGCGGACCGGGTGCGATTTCTGGGCGTACGCCATGACGTGCCGGCGTTGATGTCCGCCTGCGATTTGTTCGTTCTGTCCTCGGCCTGGGAAGGCTTCGGGCTGGTGGTGGCGGAGGCCATGGCCTGCGAGCGGCCGGTGGTGGCCACGGACTGCGGCGGGGTGCGCGAGGTAGTCGGCGGTGCGGGTTTCCTGGCGCCGCCGCGGGACGCGCAAGCGCTCACCGAGGCGATGAAACGCGCCCTGTACCTGCCCGACGAACAACGCCAACGCCTCGGCACGGCCGCGCGTGATCGCGTGGTGGCACGCTATTCACTCGACGCGATGGCTGAAAAATACCTGGCCGTGTACCGCGGTACCGACGGAAGAGACGAGGAGTGAGATGAAGATTCTGGTAACCGGCGGCGCCGGCTACATCGGCTCGCATGCCGTCGTGGTGCTGCTGGAGGCGGGGCACGAGGTGGTCGTGCTGGACAACCTGGCCAATGGCTCGGCCGAGGCGGTGACCCGTGCCGCGGAGATCGGTGGCCGGGCGGTGCCCTTGGTCGAGGGTGACGTGCGCGATCGCCGCTTGCTGGACGAGATCTTTGCCGAACATCACGTGGATGCGGTGATGCATTTCGCCGGGCTCAAGGCGGTGGGCGAGAGCGTCGAGCAGCCGCTCGAGTACTTCGAGAACAACGTCGGCGGGGCGATAATGCTCTGCCAGGCCATGGCGGCGGCGGACGTGCGCCGCCTGGTGTTCAGTTCCTCGGCCACGGTCTACGGCGAGGGCCATCCCCTGCCGTGGCACGAGGGGCTGCCCACGGGCACGCCGAGCAATCCCTACGGCCGCTCCAAGCTGATGGTGGAGCAGGTGTTGACGGACATGGCCGCCTCGGACCCGCGCTGGCGCATCGGGGTGCTGCGCTACTTCAATCCGACGGGGGCGCACGAGAGCGGGCGCATCGGCGAGTCGCCGCGTGGCACTCCCGACAACCTGGTGCCCTACATCGCCCAGGTGGCCAGCGGGCGGCGGGAATCGCTGGCCGTGTTCGGCAACGACTACCCCACCCACGACGGCACCGGCGTGCGCGACTACCTGCACGTGATGGACCTGGTGGAAGGGCATCTCGCGGCGCTGCAGGCGCTGGATACCCGCCCGGGGGTGAACGTGTGGAACCTGGGCACCGGGCGGGGCTACTCGGTGCTGGAAATGTTGCGCGCCTTCGAAAAGGCCAGCGGGCGGGCAGTGGCCTACCATTTCGCCCCGCGGCGTGACGGAGACATCGCCGCCTGCTGGGCGGATCCCGGCAAGGCCCGCGAGGAACTGGGCTGGTCGACCCGGCGGGACCTGGACGCCATGATGGCGGATGTCTGGCGCTGGCAGCAGGCCAATCCGGAAGGCTACGACTGATGTGCGGCATCGCGGGTTTCTGGGGCAGGGCGTCGGCGGATGGCGAGATCGCCGAGCGCATGGCCGCGCGCATCACCCGCCGCGGGCCGGATGACGCCGGGGTCTGGACGGATGCGAATGCCGGCGTGGCGCTGGCGCATCGTCGTTTGTCAATTCAGGATCTCTCGCCGGCCGGTCACCAGCCGATGCGCTCGCCCTGCGGGCGCTACACGCTGGTCTACAACGGCGAGATCTACAACCACCTCGATCTGCGAGCCGAGCTCGCGGCCGAGGGCGGTGCCTTCGACTGGCGCGGCCACTCGGACACGGAGACCCTACTGGCCGCGCTGCGACACTGGGGTGTGGCGGAAACGCTGGCGCGGCTCAACGGCATGTTCGCGTTCGCGCTCTGGGATGCGCGCGAGGCTACGCTGTTCCTCGCGCGGGACCGGATGGGCGAGAAGCCGCTCTACTACGGGCGCAATGGCGACACGTTCCTGTTCGGTTCCGAGCTCAAGGCCCTGACCGCGCATCCGCGCTGGCAGGGCGAGATCGACCGCGATGCCCTGGCGCTGTACCTGCGCTACAACCACGTGCCGGTGCCGCACAGCATCTACCGCGGCATCGCCAAGCTGCCGCCCGCGCACGTCGTCGCCATCCGCGACGGCGGACGCAGCATCGGTGAACCGCAGTGCTACTGGGACCTGCCGCGTATTGCCGAGGCGGGCGTGGCGCGGGCCGGTGGCACGGCGGACGAGCTGACCGACGAGCTGGACGGTCTGCTGCGCGATGCCGTGGGTCGGCGCATGGCAACGGACGTGCCGCTGGGGGCTTTCCTTTCCGGCGGTTACGATTCCAGCACGGTGGTCGCGCAGATGCAGGCGCAGAGTGAGCGGCCGGTGAAGACGTTTTCCATCGGCTTTCACGAGCCCGGTTACAACGAGGCCGAGCACGCGAAGGCCGTTGCCCGCCATCTGGGCACGGACCATACCGAGTTTTATGTCAGCGCGGACGAGGCCCGTTCGGTGATCCCGCATCTGCCGACTATCTACGACGAGCCGTTTGCGGATTCCTCGCAGATTCCGACGTACCTGGTCAGCCGGTTGGCGCGTCAGCACGTGACCGTGAGTTTGTCCGGCGACGGGGGTGATGAACTGTTCGCCGGTTATAACCGGCACGTGGTCGGCCCCGGCGTATGGGCGCGGGTTTCCCGGTTGCCGCCAGGGTTGCGGCGCTTTTTCGGGCGGTTACTCGATCTGCTGACACGCCTGGGCGGCGTGCCCAACATCGGGCGTGTGCCGCAGTTGCGGGACAAGCTGGAAAAGCTCAGCCGGGCGATGGCGGCCGCGGATGGGCCGGGGTTTTATCGGGATCTGGTGTCGCACTGGGCGGATGCCGACGAGGTTGTGATTGGTGGCGGCTTCGATCGGACCGTCCTGCACCGTACTGCAATGGCATTGCCCGGGCTCCGGGAGCAGATGCTGCTGATGGATATGCTGGGCTATTTGCCGGATGACATTCTCACCAAGGTAGACCGTGCCAGCATGGCCGTGAGCCTGGAGGCCCGGGTGCCGCTGCTTGACCACCGCCTGGTGGAGTTTGCCTGGCGGGTACCCACGGCATACAAGGTGCGGCACGGACAGGGTAAGTGGCTGCTGCGTCAGGTGCTTTACCGCTACGTGCCGCCGGCCTTGATGGACCGACCCAAGATGGGTTTTGCGTTGCCGGTGGGGGATTGGTTGCGTGGCTCGTTGCGGGATTGGGCGGAAGAATTGCTGGACGCCTCTCGCTTGCGCCAGCAGGGGTTCTTTCACCCCGAGCCGATCCGTCGGGCCTGGACCGAGCATCTTGCCGGCAAGCGGAACCACAGCGAGCGGCTCTGGGGTGTATTGATGTTTCAGGCCTGGCTGGAGGCGGCTTAAGTGATTGTCTATTGGTCCATGTATCTGGTGCCGGCCGGGCTGGCATTGGCCCGTGCGCCTCTCGGCCGGGTGATGATGTGGTGGCTGGGTATTGCCATCGCTTTGCTGGTTGGCCTGCGATTTGAGGTTGGCGGGGACTGGGGCAGTTACGTTGGCTACCTGATCCGCGCTCAGGAGTTTTCCCTGGCACAGAATCTTGCGCTGGGCGACCCGGGGTATCAGCTACTGAACTCCGTGGCGGCGGCACTGGGGGCGGGCGTTTGGTTCGTGAATCTGGTTTGCGCGGCGGTTTTCGCTGCCGGCCTGACGGTGTTTGCCCGGCGTCTTCCTGATTCGTTGCTTGCCGTTGCCGTGGCCATGCCGTACCTGGTGATTGTGGTCGCCATGGGTTACACGCGGCAGGCGGTAGCCATCGGGCTGGCTATGATCGGGCTGGCCTATCTGACGGACCGGCGTAATGCCTGGTTCGTGTTTTATATCGCCCTGGCCGCCAGTTTCCACAAGTCGGCCGTGCTGTTGTTGCCGTTTGCGGTGCTAGCCAATACGCGCCGGCGGTTGGCGACCAGTATCTGGGTGGGTATTGCCGGCGCCGTGTTCTACCTGGTGTTTCTGGCCGAGCATGCGCAACGGCTTTGGTACAACTACGTTCAGACGGACTACGCCTATGCCTCGGAAGGGGCGTTGATTCGGGTGTCGATGAATGCATTGCCGGCGGCGGTGTTCCTGTTGCTGCATCGGCGGATTCCCATGACCACGGAACAGCGGGCCTTGTGGTTCTGGGTGTCGGTGTTCAGTTTGGCCTGCCTTGGGCTGGTGATGCAGGCGCCGACGGCGGTTGACCGTATGGCGTTGTACTTCATTCCGTTGCAGTTGGTGGTGTGGAGTTATCTGCCGTTGCGGTTTGTGGGGTCGCAGCGGGCGTTGGTGCGGTATGCCATCCTCGTGTTCTACGGGGCGGTGCTGTTTGTCTGGCTGAATTACGCGACGCATGCGTTTGCGTGGTTGCCTTATCAGTTTTGGCCGGTGGTTGGGGAGTGAGGGGTAAGGTGTTAGGCGTTAGGCGCGATGAATCGCGCCCTACGGTCCGGCGGTTTTGATGTAGGGCCGAATTCATTCGACCGGGTGATCCGGCGCTACGGTGTAGGGCCGGATTTATCCGGCCGGGTTATTCGACGCTGCCGAGTAGGGCCGGGTTTATCCGGCCGGATGATGCGGTGCCGGGGTTTGGTTTTTGGCGTTAGGCGCAATGAATTGCGCCCTACGGTTTGGTGGTATTGGTTTGATTGATTCGGTTTTTATCCGGGGGCGGACCGGATGCAGCAGGGGCAGGGCATGGTGAATGAACAGCCCGTGATCGGGGTGATTGGGCTGGGTTACGTGGGGCTGCCGGTGGCGGTGGCTTTCGGGGGGCGTTATCCCACCGTTGGGTTTGATATTGATCCCCGTCGGGTGGCTGGCCTTCAGGCCGGCCATGACCGGACGCGGGAGGTGACGGACTCGGCGCTGCAGGCTGCCAAGCATCTTTCGTTCTCGGATCGAACCGAGGATTTGCGCGGGTGCAATCTTTATGTGGTGACCGTGCCAACACCGGTCACGCCTGCTCGCGTGCCGGATTTCGGCCCGCTGGAGAAGGCCAGCCGCATGCTTGGGCCGTTGTTGCGGCCCGGGGATACAGTGGTTTACGAGTCCACGGTTTATCCGGGCGCCACCGAGGATGTGTGCGTCCCGTTGCTGGAGGCGGGTTCGGGCCTGGCCTACCGGCGGGATTTTCATGTGGGCTACAGCCCGGAGCGGGCGAACCCGGGCGACCCGGATCACCGCTTGGACAGCATCGTGAAGGTGGTGGCGGCGTCGTCTGCCGAGGTGTGCGACTGGCTGGCGGACTTGTATGGGGAAATCGTGCCGGCCGGCATTCACAAGGCATCCAGCATCGCCGTGGCCGAGGCGGCCAAGGTGATCGAGAACATCCAGCGCGACATCAACGTGGCGCTGGTCAACGAGCTGGCCATGATTTTCGGGCGGCTGGGGCTGGATAGCCAGGAAGTGCTGGCGGCGGCCGGTACCAAGTGGAATTTCCTGCCGTTCACGCCGGGCCTGGTGGGTGGGCACTGCATCGGGGTGGATCCGTATTACCTGACCTACAAGGCGCAGGCGATCGGCTACCACCCGGAAATGATCCTGGCCGGCCGGCGCATCAATGACGGCATGGGCGGTTTCATCGCCGGTGAACTGGTCAAGTTGATGCTGCAGCGGCGCATTCACGTGAATGGCGCCCGGGTGTTGGTGATGGGCATCACCTTCAAGGAAAACACGCCGGATATCCGCAATACGCGGGTGGTGGATATCGTGCGCGAGTTAGAGCAGTTGAACGTGGCGGTTGATGTGCATGACCCGTGGGCGGATGCGGACGAGGTGCAGGCCGAGTACGGTATTGCGCTGGTTGATGCGCCAGAGGCCGAGGCTTATGACGGCCTGATCGTGGCGGTCGCCCATCGGGAATTCCGGGCGCAGGGTAGCGCCTGGGTTCGTGACCGCGGGAAACCGGCGCATGTGGTGTACGACGTTAAGCATTGTTTTCCGGCAGGCGAGACGGATGGGCGATTGTAGCCGTAGGGCCGAATTCATTCGGCCTGCCGGGAATGCCATCGTTGGCCGGTCCTGGCGTGAGGCGCAATGAATTGCGCCCTACGGCCTGGTGGTTTTGGCGTAGGGCCGAATTTATTCGGCCAAGTATTAGGCGGAATGAATTCCGCCCTACGACTGCCGGGTAGGGCCGAATTCATTCGGCCGGGTGACGTGGCGCCGGGGCCTGGACGCTTGGTGCCGAATGCGGGAATAACAGCGACGGGAGTTGATCTTGAAGGTATTGGTGACCGGGGCGGCCGGGTTCATCGGCATGCATGTCAGCCAGCGCTTTCTGGCGCGCGGGGATACGGTTGTCGGGCTGGATAACCTCAACGGGTATTACGATCCTAGCTTGAAGGAAGCGCGGCTGGCGCAGTTGACGCCGCACGAGGCGTTCTCATTCGCGCGGCTGGATGTGGCCGATGCGCCGGGCGTGGCGGCGCTGTTCGAGCGGGAGCAGTTCGATCGCGTGGTGCATCTGGCTGCTCAGGCCGGGGTGCGGCACTCGCTGGATGCGCCGCAGGATTATGTCGACAGCAATGTGACGGGCACGCTGAATATTCTGGAGGGATGCCGGCACCAGAAGGTGACGCACCTCGTTTATGCCTCCACCAGCTCCGTCTACGGCGCTTCCACGCAGATGCCGTTTTCGCCCCATGAAATTGCCGATCATCCGCTGGCCATCTATGCGGCCACCAAGCGGGCGACCGAGCTGATGGCGCATTCCTATTCGCACCTGTTCGGGCTGCCCACCACCGGGTTGCGGTTCTTCACGGTGTACGGGCCGTGGGGACGTCCGGACATGGCGCTGTTCCTGTTCACCCGCAAGATGCTGGCGGGCGAGCCCATCGACGTGTTCAACCACGGCAACCATCGGCGGGATTTCACCTTCGTGGATGACATCGCCGAGGGGGTGGTGCGGGCCACCGATGAAACGGCGACGCCGGATGCGGACTGGTCCAGTGATCGCCCGGATCCGGGCACCAGTGCCGCGCCGTGGCGGATCTACAACATCGGTAATAGCAAGCCGGTGGAGCTCAATCGTTATATCGAGGTGCTCGAGGACTGCCTCGCCGTGAAAGCGGACAAGCGCCTGCTGCCGTTGCAGCCCGGTGACGTGCCAGAGACGTTTGCGGATGTCTCTGACCTGGAGGCGGCGGTGGGCTATCGTCCATCCACCTCGGTCGAGGAGGGTGTGGCCCGGTTTGTCGAGTGGTATCGCGGCTATTACGACGCCTAGGAGCGGCTGGTAATGCCCAAGCTGCTCTATTTTGTAACGGTGGACAGTTACTTCTGTTCCCATCGATTGCCGCTGGCGATTGCCGCGCAGCGCGATGGTTATGAGGTGGTGGTGGTCACGCAGGTCGGTGAGATGGGGCAGCGCATCCGCGAGGCTGGCCTGAAGCTGATTCACCTGCCGTGCTCGCGGCGTAGCGTGAACCCATTCCGGGAGCTACGACTGCTGGCACGCCTGATCGCTATTTATCGGTGCGAGCGGCCGGACGTGGTGCATCACGTGGCTATCAAGCCGGTGCTTTACGGGTCGATCGCGGCACGCCTTGCCGGTGTCCGGGCAACGGTTAATGCGGTTACCGGGCTTGGATATATTTTTTCATCGCAATCACTGCTGGCCCGGGCGTTAAGGCCATTCGTCACGGCAGCGTTTCGTCGATTACTGCGCCGGGGCCGTCTGATTGTTCAGAACCACGACGACGCGGCCCATTTCCAGCGCCTGGGTATCGGTAATCAAGTAGTCATTCGAGGAAGCGGGGTGGATCCCGATGTGTATCGCCCCGGCGATGGGGACAACAGTCACATTGTCGTGCTCGCGTCACGGATGTTGTGGGACAAGGGAGTTGGCGAGTTCGTGGAGGCCGCCGGCCTGCTTCGCCGTGAGGGCTATGAGTGGCGATTTGTTCTGGTGGGGTCGCCGGATGCACAGAACCGGGCGTCGATCTCGGAAGCACAGCTGCATGAGTGGTCGGCGGCGGGTCTGGTTGAGTGGTGGGGACATCGAACGGATATGTCAGCGCTTCTTGCCGGCGCAGCGGTCGCATGCCTGCCTTCCTATCGCGAAGGACTGCCCAAGAGCCTGATTGAAGCTGCCGCTTGCGCGTTGCCGGTTGTAACAACGGACGTCCCTGGGTGCCGGGAAATCGTCCGGCATGGTGAAAACGGCCTTCTGGTGCCCGTCCGGGACGCGGCTGCGCTGGCTGATGCGCTTCGCGAGTTATTCGATGATGCCGGGATGAGGCGGCGCATGGGCAGACAGGGCCGTGCGCGCGTCGAGGACAGTTTTTCCGAACAGGAGGTCGTACGGGCAACGCTGTCGATCTACAAGGATGCCCTTTCGGAAAGCTGACATGCCGGGGCTTCCTGCAAGACATTGATGGCGCGCCACGCCGGGTTGGATGTGGCCTGGTTTGCATTCGCCGGCCCGGGTTGGTAACCCTCGGGGCGTCAACAATGTTTGTAACTGGTCGGGGGCGGCCTGATGGATATGCTTTGGCCGGCAATTTTGGCCCTTCCGTGCTGTGTGCTGGCTATTTTCTTCGTGGAGAGGTTTAGCTGGCGCATCGGGTTGATCGATGCGCCTGGTGGCCACAAGCATCACGATCGCACTGTGCCTGTGGCCGGCGGCCTGGCGATGGCCCTTACCATTCTCTTGATCGTGCCCTGGTTTCTCGGTCTGGGCACGATGCATATCGCGCTGTACGCCGGCCTCGCGTTGGCGACTGCCGTTGGCATTGGCGATGATCTTTTCCATCTGAGCGCCCGGCGTCGTTTGCTTTTTCAGGTCGTCATCACGTTTGTTGCCTTCGTGCTGGTGCCGGAGATGCGTATTGTCCAGCTCGGTGATCTGGTCGGGCTGGGGAATATCACGCTGCCGGGGCTGGCTGGCGTCGTCTTCACCTTGTTCGCCTGCGTTGGCGTCATGAATGCGGTCAACATGATTGATGGTGTCGACGGTCTTGCCGGTTTGTTCGGGTTGCAAGCGGCGATGGCGTTCATGGTGATAGGGAGTGCTCACGCGGGCGTCACGATCCTCGCGGCTATTCTGGCGGCGACGATATTGGGATTCCTGCTGTTCAATCTTCGCCATCCGTGGCGCGGCCGCGCTCGAGTGTTCATGGGTGATGGCGGCAGCATCCTGCTCGGGTTTGCCCTTACCTGGTGTGCGGTGGCATCGTCGCAGCCGGCTGCCGCGCCGGTACAACCAATGGTGATGGTCTGGTTGTTCGGGTTGCCGCTGCTGGATACTGGTTATCTCATCATGGCTCGCACGCTGCGCGGCACGAGCCCCATGGGCGCAGATCGGCGGCATTTCCATCACGTACTCCTCGCCGCCGGTTTGACACCGGGGCAGACCACGGTTGTCTGGAATGCGGTGGCCGCCGCCTTTATCGGCATTGGCGTTACCGCTTACTGGCAGGGCCTGCCGGCAGACGCGCTCTTCTACGGATTCCTCGTCGTCACAGTCATCTACGTGGCGGCCATGAGTGGTGTTTGGCGATTGCAGACGAAGCGCTGGCGAAAGGCTGCAGCAGAGCAAGCGGCGACTGACTGAGTTTGCGCCGATCGTTTGACATCCAATTTGAGTTCGGTACCTTGGCGTTATCCTTGGCAATTGATATTTCAGGCGAGTGCGGGTGTCTGCTGCTGCCTGATGGAATGCTTGGGCACGCGCTAATTCATCGTGTTTGGACAGTGGGGTGAACCATGAGGAAGTTTGTAAAGACGTCACTAGCATGCTCGTCGCTGATTCTGGTGGCTGCATGCGGCGGCAGTGGTGGCGGCGGTGGCGGTCAGACGACCGCGGGCGGTACCGGTTCGTTGGGCCTTATCCAGAACGCGACCGTCAATTTCTACCAGGCCGATGATTCGACCCTGATCGGCAGCGGGGATACCGGCACGAGCGGTACCGTGCAGGTGCCGGCCGGCAGCTACGATGGCCCGGTGGTGGTTGAAATTGTCGGTGACGACGATGATGCGCAGTACTTCGACGAAGCGACCGACCAGTACCAGCCGTTTCCGGCGGGTGACGAGATGCACGCCATCGTCCCGAGTACTGGCGGCGTTGTTGGCGTGACACCGCTGACCGAGGTTGCCTATCAGCAAGCCGTCGCCCAGGGCCTTTTCCCGATTACGACGGGTGCTGTGCAAGGCATCAACGAGATCGTGCGCGCATCGCTCGCGCCTGGCCTTTCCAGCATTCTGACGGTCCCCACGCTCGTTGACGAGAACACGGCTGATAATTCTCTCGGCGAAGGCGAGCCGGATTTGTATGCGATTTATCTCGCTGGCCTGTCAGTCGTTGCCCAGGAGAATGGCGGCGGCGGCGCCCTCGCCGTGCTACGCGCGTTGAGTGAAGATGCCGGCGATGGCGTGATCGACGGTATGAACGGGGGCATGGCAGTTAACGCGCCCTATATGGCCAACTACGTCAACGTGGTAACGGCTGCCATTGACGATGCCGCCATGGCGCTTGGTACTCCGGAAGCCCAGGTCGCGGCTGGTGATACTGCGCCGGATAACAATGATGTGGATGCCGGCGGCGTTGAAAACGATCCGACCGGTGGCACGGGTGGAACCGGCGGCAGCGGCGGTGGTGGCGGGGGCATCTAAGGCCCTCCCTCTGCCAAGCGGCTGCCGTTAGCCGCAACGAGACTGCAATCGGCAGAACGAGGCGGCCAGGCGATTTGTCTGGCCGCCTTTTTTGTAACGGGGATTTGGTTATGCATTCTTCGTTTGGGTCAGGCCATGACAGCGAATCATGAAATGCAGGGTAGGGCAGCATTCATGCCGCCGGCTTGCGGCGGCAGGGGCCGGTTTGTGGTGTTAGGCGTGATGAATCACGCCCTACGGTTTGGGATTTCTAGAAAGGCCGTAGGGCGGT
>NZ_JAVRHY010000022.1:0-34713 GCF_031846305.1 Spectribacter acetivorans | reverse complement strand
CCTGCGAGTTGCTACACGATTGCTTTCAGTTCACCCAAGCTGCGTGTCACGCCAAATTGATTGTTATAAGACGTTGCGTCCTAACGTTAGAACGTCGTGATTACCCGCATGGCGGGTAGAGTGTCTATGAATTCTACCCATGCCAGTTCAAGCTTGGCGCCGTTTTCATGATACAACCGCGGTAATCGTTTGACGTCTGACTGGTGAATATCATCCAGGGGTTTTTTACTCGTCTTCGGGGGGGGGGCATTACTAGGCGTTTAATGTTTATGCTGGAAAGGTCTAATTGGGACTTGTCTGCCAGCGGACAACATCAAGCACCACTCAGGGGGTGCTATTCATAGCCATGAATACATGCCCTGGATAGCGTAGGTCTGCAGTGCAGATTCGAGTAGGCCGCCGTATCGGTGAGAGCAGGGCGGCGCGCAAAGTGTCGGCGCTATGGCAGCCTGAACAAACAACCACCCATCAGCCGGCTCGGATTGTCCGTGGACAATCTGGCGAGGCTCCACAGCTAGCCGTCCCGGTTATCTTTCAACGCGTCGCGCATCTCTTCCGGGTCAAACTCCAGCCCGCCCAGTTCCGGCGTGAGATTGGCACCGACCCAGCAGCCGAATTGCGCCAGTGCCGGCAGCACATCTAGCACGAGCGTGTCGAGATCCAGTGCGGCGACTGCGAAGTCCGGGAAATTCGGCAGGGCCGCTTCGGCCTCGTGGTGTTGCGACCACAACGGCACCGTGGGCGAAGCCTCGTCGCCCGAACTGGCCCAACCCGCACCGTCAGACAGCCCCCAGACTTGGCGGCTATCAGCAGCTTCGCGCAGGAAGCGCTCGGCGCGGACTTGGGCGTCTTCGGGTGGGGCCATGCCGGCATGTTCGAGGCTGTGCTGGGCCAGTGCAAGTGCGTGCTCGTTGTTCATGATCAGCGAGCACGCTTGTCAACGAAAGGCGACGGTCAGCTGCCAGAGCTTCGTTTTATCGATAGTGTCGATGCGTCAATCGAGCTGCGCATATCCCTGATGGCCTCGTTCATCACGTCCTGCATCATGTTAGGCGTAGCCACGCGTGTCATGGCCCTATCGATAATAAAGGCCCTGAATGATTGACCAGTCCAGTTCGTAGCCAGATTCAGCAGGGGCACGAAAAGCCCGCTGCCGGCAAACAGGCTGAAGGCGACGCCGGGGCTAAAACCCAGGTGCAGCCGCAGGGTCTCGCCGAGCAGCCTGAGCGGCGGCTGACCCGCCAGCATGGCCTGCGCCCAGCTTCTGGTCACGAGGTCGGTGCCGGCGGCCAGCAATGGGAGGGTTCGAGGCATGGGCCGGTTTGGGGTGTCTCCGTCATGGCGTGTCGACCTGCGCGCGGACGGTATCCGGCGTCAGGCAGCGTCCGCTGTCGTGGCACGCCTGTACCTGTACTTTAACGCTCAGAGGCTCGGTTGCACTTGCTTCGGCGAGGGTGGCGGTGATGACGCTGCCGTCGTCGTATACACGCCACGGCGCGTCACCGAGCCCGCTGTCGATGTCGCGGCCGGCGGGGTAATCGACCGTCAACGGCACGGGCTCGCCGCCGTCCGTGTCGGCGGAGAGCACCGTGGGGATCAGAAAGTCCAGCGAGGCCGGGTTGGCGTTGACGTGCCAATCGCCGGCGATATCCAACGTGACGCGCAGGGTGCGCGCATCCGTTCTCACGGCGCGGATAGTGACCAGATCGGCGGTGGTCTTGGCTGCATCATTGTCCACCCCTGTCTGGGTAACGGTCTCGCCGGCCTCGGGCGTCGGCGCCGGCCATTGCCATGCCAGCAGGACGCCCGCTACCGCTATGGCGGCCAGACCGGGGATGACCCAGCCGAGAATCAGTGACTTACTCATGGCTTGTCTCCCGCAGCGCGTAGCGCCGCCGCCAGGGTGTCCACGGTGAACAAATCGGGCAGGCGCTTGTGGATACGCCCCTGACCGTCGAGCACCACCGCGAACGGCAGCCCGGCGCCGCCGAACTCACGCAAGTACGCTTGCAGGCGTTCGTCCGGCTGGCTCAGGTCGGCGCGCAAGGTTGCCGCCCGCGCGAGCCGCGCGGCTTCAATCACCTTGGCACTCCGGTACACGGTTTGTTCCAGCACCTTGCAGTTGATGCACCAGTCGGCGGTGAATTCTATTAGCACCGGGCGATTGGCCGCCCGGGCGTCCTGCAAGCTCTGTTCGGTAAGCGGCTGCCACGCCAGGGTGGTATCAGCGTTGGCCCCGGGATGCGGCCAGACCGCGAACGCGCTCACCATGGTGCCTGCCAACACCAGCCCCGGCACCAATCGCGCGCCCAGGTCGGGCCCGACAATCAACGCGCGCAGCAGCCAAAACGTCACTATGCCGGCCCAGCCACTCCACAAAAACGCCGCCGCATGACCGGGCAAAACGGTGGCGGCGAAAAATGCCGCCCCGGCAAGCAGGATCAAGCCCAGAAACTGGTGGATGCGCACCAGCCAGGCGCCGCCGCGCGGCATTGTCGCGATCAGTCCCGGTCGCGCCAGCAGCACCAGATAAGGCAAGGCCAGGCCCAGCCCAACGGCCAGGAAAATGGCGACGATGGCGGCGGGCGACTGGGTCAGCGCGAAGGCCAATACCCCACCCAGAAACGGGCCGGTACACGGCGCCGACAACACCGCGGCCAGCAGGCCGGCCAGATAGGGTTCCGCGTAGCCCGCGCCCTGGACCCGGTAGGCCCACTGCGGCGGCTGAAGGCCGCGCCCGGCCAGGCTCCACACGCCGAGGCCGCCCAACACCAGCGCCAATGCGGCACGAAAGCCCGGCGATTGAAAGATCGTGCCCCAGGTCCAGTTGAGCCAGGCGGTAGCAATCGCCAGACCGCCAAAAAATGTCAGCGTGCCGGCCAGTAGCGCCGCGCCCGCCAGCAGCCGCTTGCCGGGACCGTCGCCCACCACGCGGCCGATGCTGCGCAGCTTGATCGGCAGCGCCGGCAGCACGCAGGGGGTGAGGTTCAGCAGGACGCCGGCGGCGGTGGCCAGCAGCAGGTATTGCCATAAATTCATGGGGTATGCGTATCGCCTTCTGGTTCAATCGAATCGGAGCACGCCTTGTCGAGCAAGCCGGTAGTGCCGCAGGGAAAAATAGAAAACCGGACCTAGGGGCGCGGTCAACGCCCCCAGGCCCGGCGCCTTGGCAACGTGCTAACGATTCGGCTGCTTGGTCACCCGCAGGTACGGCTTCAAGGTCTTCCAGCCGTCCGGGAAGTGCTCCTTGGCCTCCTCGTCGGACAGGCTGGGGACGATGATCACGTCCTCGCCGTCCTTCCAGTTCACCGGGGTGGCTACCTTGTAGCCGTCGGTGAGCTGGATGGAGTCGATGACCCGCAGGATTTCGTCGAAGTTGCGGCCCGCGCTCTTCGGGTAGGTCAGGGTCATGCGGACCTTCTTGTTCGGGTCGATCAGGAACACCGAACGCACCGTCGAACTGTCGCCCTCGCCCGGGTGCAGCATGTCGTAGAGTTCGGAGACCTTGTGGTCGCTATCCGCGATGATCGGGAAGTTGACCGCACAGCCTTGGGTCTCCTCGATATCGCCGGACCAGGCTTTGTGGTCCTCCACCGAGTCCACCGAGATCGCTATGATCTTGCAGTTGCGCTTGGCGAACTGTTCCTTGAGCTTGGCGGTCTCGCCGAGCTCGGTGGTGCACACCGGCGTGAAGTCGGCCGGGTGCGAGAACAGCACGGCCCAGCCGTCGCCGATCCACTCGTGGAAGTTGATCTGGCCTTCGGTTGTATCCGCCGTGAAGTCGGGGGCGGTGTCTCCTAAACGTAAACTCATGGTTTTCTCCTAGAGAGAGTGAAATGCTAAAGGAGTAGCGCAGGCACCGAATGAGTGGGTGCGCGCTACTGACACGCGGGAATGTCGGTTTCCGCGAATGGGCATGCCTTCGCGGCAAATTGCGATTCGCGCGTGCGGTCGAGTTTGTGGCTAGGCTACGTCCGGAGGACGAAGCAGGCCGGCATCATGGGGCGGGAGCGTATCGGGATTCTGCCGGCGGGCCGCAGGGTGCGGCCGCAAAATAAAGTCCATTGCCAAGGAACCGTTGCCAGGTACTACGGTGCCGCAACTGGCGCATGGAACCAGGCAAGTGGGGTCGATATCCAAACACCCGGTCTGCTGGCAAGACGATTGTGAGCCGGCCTGGATCGAATAGGCACTGGCTTGGCTTTCCTGCATGCAGGCCGACGTACCCATTGCGACGACGGCCGCCTCGACCGGCAAGGCCAAGGCCGCGCTGACCAGCATGATGACGCGCAGGTATCGCATGGGTGCGTATGTTAAGCCCTGAGATTCCGAATTCAAATGAAGATGCCGGGCATTTGGCCGTTGGTACATGCCTGGACACCGCCAAGCCGGGATAGTTGCACGAGTCCCAAAATGGAGTCCCAGAATAGATCGAATTATGCGCTCGGATCAGCGTCGTTCATCGCGGCAAGGATCCGGCAGTCCGCGGCGCTTCCCCCGGAACAAGCGCCAACCAACTGCTTCAGTGCAGCTTGAAGCGATCTGAGTTCCCGCATGCGTTTTTCTGTCTCGCGGAGCTGGGCGCGGGCCAAGGTGCGCACTTGCTCGCAGTCGGCGTCGGGCGCGTCGCTGAGCGTCAGCATCTCGCCGATGCCGGACAGGCCGAAGCCCATGGCTCGCGCCGCGCGGATGAAGTGCGCGCGTTGCAGGCCGGCCGCGTCGTACAGGCGTTGGCCGCCCGCCGTATAGCCGGCGGGCTGCAACAGTCCAAGCGCTTGATAATGCCGCAGCGATTGCACGGAGCAGCCGCAGCGGCGGGCAGTTTCGCCAATAGTTAAATACATGATGATTGCCGGTTGAACCTATAACGATTGTAGCGATTAAGCTATGCGTTTTCATGTTCGGAGCCAACATGGCTGAAAACAAATCAGATCGCCGGATCAGCGAATTTTCCGTGCCCAAGATGGATTGCCCCTCCGAAGAAGGCATGATCCGCATGGCCCTGGATGGTGTTACCGGCGTGCATGGCCTGGTATTCGATCTGGGCGAGCGTCAGGTCCAGGTGCTGCACGATCAGGACGTGGACGAGATAACGCCCAAGCTCGAATCCCTGGGCCTGGGGGCGCGCTTGCTGGGCACCCGCGATGCGGATGACGACGATTTGCAAGCGCTGCAACAGAGCCGCGAGGCGGATGCGCAGGAGTCCGGCACACTGAAAATACTGCTGGCCATCAACGGCTTCATGTTCTTCGCCGAATTCACGCTCGGCTGGATGGCGCAATCCACCGGCCTGCTGGCCGATTCGCTGGACATGTTCGCCGATGCCGCGGTGTACGGTGTCGCTCTGTATGCGGTGGGCCGCAGCATGCAACTGAAAACCCGCGCCGCGCACCTGGCCGGCTGGCTGCAATTGCTGATGGCCCTGGGCGTGCTCTTCGAGGTCGGCCGGCGCTTTATATTCGGCAGTGATCCTGTTTCCATGCTGATGATCACCGTGGGTTCAGTCGCACTGGCCGCAAACGTCACCTGTCTGTTTCTCATCTATCGGCACCGCCACGGCGGCTCGCACATGAAGGCGAGCTGGATATTCTCGGCCAACGACGTGATCGCCAATCTCGGCCTGATCCTCGCCGCGGTGCTGGTGGCCTGGACCGGCTCGCGTTATCCGGACCTGATTATCGGCACCATTATCGGCTTCGTGGTGCTCGACGGCGCCCGGCGCATACTCAAATTGCGGAACTGACCGTCGATGGCCAAGGCCCTGTTGCATCTCGGCCGGCCCAGGCCGGGTTCGTTCGCGCCGTGGCTGAGCACTACGGCAGCCGGCGCGGTCCTGCCGCTGGCCTTCGCGCCCTGGTCCTGGTGGTGGCTGGCGCCGTTCTGCGTCGCGGTGCTGTTTCACAACGCCTGGACCGCGTCACCGGGCCGGGCCTTTGCCCTGGGCTACTTGTTCGGTCTGGGTCTGTTCGGGGTCGGGGTATCCTGGATACACGTCAGCATGACGCAGTATGGCGGCGGTGGGCCGGTGACCAGCTTTATCGCTACCGGCGGCTTGATCGCCCTCCTGGCCTTGTTTCCGGCCCTGGCCCTGTGTCTGGCGCGCGGGTTACGGCCGCAAGCTGATGCCTGGGCATTATGGGCATCGCTGCCCGCGGCCTGGCTGGCACTGGAATGGCTGCGCACCTGGCTATTCACCGGTTTTCCCTGGCCGCTGCTCGGCTACAGTCAGGCCGATGCGCCGCTGGCGGCAGCCCTGGCGCCGGTGACGGGCGTGCTCGGTCTGGGCGCCGTGGTTACCCTGCTGGCCGCAGCCCTGGTCTGGTGCGCCGCCGGGCGCGGTTGGCGACGCTGGGCCGTGACCGCGGTTGCCGTCGCGGCCCTTGGCGCCACCACCCATGTCGGGCTGGCGCGCGACTGGATCCGGCCGGCCGGGCCACCGCTGGAAGTCGCGCTCGTGCAGGGTAATTTCGACCAGGCCGAGAAATGGCGGCCGGAAAATCGCAGCAAAACGCTTGCGCGCTACGCCGCGCTGAGCGAGCCGCTGGAACAGGCCGATCTGATCGTCTGGCCGGAGACCGCCATGCCGCTGCTTTATGCAAACCTGCCGGCGGCCTACCTGGACAAGCTCACCCGGCGCCTGGATGCGGCCGAGGCCACGTTGATCCTGGGCGCGCCAACCCGTGGCGAGAGCGGACGCATTTTCAATAGCGCCGTCGCCGTGGGCACGTCCGCCGCTTATGCCAAGCGACACTTGGTGCCATTCGGGGAGTATGTGCCCCTGCGCGGGTTGTTCGGCGACCTGCTCGACGTGTTGGGTGCCCCGGAATCCGACTTCACCCCCGGCGAGCAAGCCACCCTGCTGCCGGTCGCGAAGTACCGCGCCGCCATCGCGATCTGCTACGAAATCATATTCGCCAGCGAGGTCGCCAGGCTGGCAGCCGACTCGAACTTTATCGTCAACATGAGCAACGACGCCTGGTTCGGCGACAGCATCGGCCCCTGGCAGCACTTGCAGATTGCGCGCATGCGGGCCATGGAAACCCAACGTTATGTGTTGCGGGCCACCAATACCGGCGTGACCGCGGTTATCGATGACCGTGGCCGGGTGCGCGCCCAGGCACCGCAATTCGAGGCGGTAAAGCTGGTATCGAACCTGGTGCCGCGCACGGGGCTTACGCCCTATCTTCGATGGCGGGATGCACCGCTACTGATCACGATCATCGTCCTGCTGCTGTTTTTGGCGATCCGGCGCGGTGCCGGCCGCCCCTTGCATTTCACAAAAAAAGCGGTGAAAAGATGACCATGGACAAAAGCGGCAAACCCTATATCCACGCCCTGCGTTATTCGGCCCTGACCGGCCTTTACGATCCGGTGGTGGCGCTGACCACGCGCGAAAAGACCTTCAAGCGCGCACTGCTCGATGCCGCCGGATTGGAGTCTGGCCAGCAGGTGCTCGATGTCGGCTGCGGGACCGGCACGCTCGCCATCGCGGCCATGCGCCGGGTGCCATCGCTCAGGATGCACGGTCTTGACGGAGACCCGGATATTCTGGAGCGGGCGCGTGCCAAGACCGCCCGTTCCGGGCTCGAGGTCGTCTACAGCGAGGGCATGTCCTTTGACCTGCCGTATCCCGACGGTCGCTTCGACCGGGTATTGTCAAGCCTGTTCTTCCACCATCTGATGCTGGAGGACAAGCTGCGCAGCTTTCGCGAAATCCATCGGGTGACCCGGAATGGTGGCGCCTTGTACGTTGCGGATTGGGGCGCGCCGCAGAATGGGCTGATGCGCCTGGCCTTCTTCGGCATTCAATTGCTGGACGGCTTCGAGACCACCCGGCCCAATGTGCAGGGCAAGTTGCCGGAGTTGATGGAGCAGGCCGGCTTCGAGCGGGTGCGGGTGATCCGAAACATCCCCACCCTGTTCGGCACCATGACGATTTATGCGGCCCACAAAGGCCACGGCCAGCCAAGCCCGGTCCGCGATGCCTGAAACCAACGATACCCCGCGCTTGCAGCGCATCGACGCCGCGACTCTGGCACAACGGCTGGCCGGGCCGCAGCCGCCGCTGCTGCTGGATGTGCGCCGGCGCGCTGCGTTCGAGAGCAAGCCGCGCGGCATCGAGACAGCGCTGCCATTGTTGCTGGACGCCGATCCCCCGCGGATTCCGGACCGCCCACGCGCCACGCCCATCGTGGTGTACTGCCTGTGCAGTGGCGAGGCGTCGAGCACACGCGCCGCCCTGTGGCTGCTGGCCGCCGGCTACGAACATGTGGCCGTGCTCGACGGTGGCCTGCCGCAGTGGGAAGCGCAAAACCGTCCGCTGGCCGCCCTGGATTGGACGCGCGAGACCGGCCGTTGGATGAATATCCCTAAAACCGGCAATGCGGCCGCCATTGATGCGCCGCTACTCGCCGAAGCCGCCTTTCTATTCGGCCAGGCCTTGCCCTTGCGGCGCGACATGGCGGTGTTGTTCGTGGACATGGTCGACTCGACGCGGTTGCTGCTGCGCCACGACGCCACCGAAGTACTGCGGCGGGTGCAAGCCTTCATGGCCATCGTGGTCGACGTGGCGGCGCATCACTGCGGCGACGTGCACGACTTCGAAGGCGACGGCGCCATGCTTTACTTCGCCGGCCCCGGCGAAGCGCTGCCCGCGGCGTTTGCCTTGCGGGCGGCGCTGGCTGAGTGCCGGCGCGAGCAGCCATCGCTGCCGCAGGCCCGTTTCTCGGTGGACGCCGGGCCCCTGGTCATCGGCCACATCGGCACCCGGTTCCGGCGCGGCCTGTCCTTTATCGGCCCCAGCATTAACCGCGCCGCCCGCATCCTGCCGCTGGCGCCGGCCGACGGCATTATCGTCACGCAAGGCGTATTGGAGCACGCGCAGCGCAGCGATCCGGATCTGCATGCCGAATTTGTCGAATTGGCCGGCCGGCAGAGACTGAAGGGTTTTAGCGAGCAAGCGCTGAGGTTATTCGTGGCGAGATAAGCATCACGTTAGGCACCATAAGGGGGTTATCAGGCTAAGTCGTAAGCATCAGGGAAGTGCAAATGAGTTGCGCCTGGCAGCTGGGTGCAACCGAAGTAAGCCCCGTTTTTTTGACCGTCCCGAACAGCTACAGGAAACGATTGGTCCTAGTGCTGCTGGTATTGATCGGTGCCATTGGGCAAGACCCGTTCGATCAAGGCCTCCATTTCGTCGATGGTCTTCTTGCCGGGTATGACTTCGCCGTTGATAAGAAATGTCGGTGTCCCCAGGACACCGTGTTCCCGGCTCGCGCGGCGCTGTTCCCGGGTTATGGCGCGCTTGTGCCGAGGCGCATCCAGACAAGCACCAAACGATTTCTGATTCAGTCCGATCGCTGCGGCTTGCTGTACGAGGGCAGAATCGACATCGTCCTGCCGAGCCCAGTCGCGCACAGACGCGTAGAGCGCATCCAGCATCTGATAATACTGGTCGCCGGCGCAGCGGGCGGCGACCGCGCCGCGAAGTGCCGCAGCACTGGTCGGAAAATCGCGGTAGACAAAGCGCAGCCGCCCGGTGTCGATGTAACGCGATTTGATGTCGGGCAGAACTTCTCTGTGAAAGCGCACACAGTGATCACATGTCAGCGAGCCGTATTCGACCAGGGTCACCGGTGCATCGGCGCTACCGAGTGCGGTCTCGGCATGCGCGGCTGAAGCAAACAGGCACATCGGAGTGACTATGGCGACGCCGCTATGCCGCGCAAGGCGCGTAACCGTAACCTGCACAGTCCGCATCAAGCGCATAGGAATACCGATCTTCAGGCGACCCGAGCCGGGCTTTGGCGGGCGTCCTCCATCAGACACCAGCCTTGATCCAGCAGATTGACAACGCAGGGATCATGGATCCGGTAGTAAATGCTGTTGCCTTCTCGCCGTGACGCCAGAATGCCCACATCGAGCAGACGTTGCAGCTGGTTGGAGACGGCCTGGGCTTTCATGCCAACGGCTTGGGCGAGATCGCTTACGCGGATTTCCTGTTCGATGGCGATGGCGTGCAGCAGCCGCAAGCGCGTGTCGTTCGCCAAGACCTTGAACAGGTCCGCCAGTTCGCGGGCCTGGATTGACGATAGCAATGGCCGCGCGCGTAAGGCCGGCTTGGGCGGGCAATCCTTGCAATGATCGGTCATGCGATTTCCAGCCAGGGCAATCAGGTTACCGAACAGGCTTGGCTGCACTGCCGGCAGGCTTGCGCGCAGGCCTTGCAGCATTCGTCGTCGAATCTCTCGCACTCCTCGGCGCAGGCGCGGCAGGCCTTTTCGCAGATCGAACACAGCTCGGAAGCCAGCGGGGATTGCCGGCTCGTCAGCGAGGCACATAGCCAGCCGATAGCGGCGCAATCCATGCACACGCGAACACAATCCAATTTTTGCGCATCGCCGCTGCAAACAGCCGCGCAATGATCGGCGGCCTTGGCCGCTTCTATGCACGCGTCGATACAGGCTTGTTTGTCAGTCATGGTGGTCTCCTTAAGCAGGTCGCATCGCTTCAATTACATTATTACACTATTAAATGTAATAAAATATTTCAACCCTACGATTGAAGGGTTTTGGCCGACAATCAGTTCGTTTGTGGGTGGCTCAATCGGGCCGGGGTTAACACGAAAATAATCCTATGCTAATTTAATTAGTATGTACTTAACTTTTGTTGGCATCACGTGAAGCAATCGAGCGGGTGGCTGCCCGGATTTTCCCGGCGCAATTTTTTGCGCCTGGGCTTGACCGGATCGTTGGGCTCTCTGTTCGGCCTTTCGGCGGCGCATGGCCGCGTGGACCACGGCCTGCATACGGGCGGCATGACGACCGTGGGCGAGGTCGATCACCGGCGCAACGGCTTCGACCCGCATGCACTGCTTACCGACTGGGACGGTGGCCAGGTATCTTGGCTGCCGGACGGGCGACGCCTGCGCGAATACGAGATCGTGGCGGAGGATCGCGAGATCGAGATCGCGCCGGGGCTGTTCTTTCCGGCCTGGACCTATGCCGGCCGGGTGCCGGGGCCGACACTGCGAGCCACCGAGGGCGATGTGGTGCGCATCGTCTTCCGCAATCAGGGCAGCCATCCCCACACCATTCACTTTCACGGCATCCATCCGGCCCGCATGGACGGCGTGCCGGGCGCCGGCGAGGTTTACCCCGGCGGCCAGTTCACCTACGAGTTCGAGGCGTTGCCGTTCGGTTGCCATCTTTACCACTGCCATTCCGTGCCCTTGAAGCGGCATATCCACAAAGGGTTGTACGGGGCCTTCATCGTGGATCCGGACCCGGCGCGGCATCCGGAGCCTGCCGGGGCCGCGCGCTCGCGGTTGCTGGGCACACCAGAAAACGCCCGCTGGCAGGAGATGGTGATGGTGATGAACGGTTTCGACACCAATTTCGACGAGGAAAACGAGGTCTACGCGGTCAACACCGTCGCCCATGCCTATAACGAGCGCCCGATCCGGATCGAGCGGGCCCGGCCGATTCGCGTGTATCTGATCAACGTGACCGAGTTCGACCCGATCAACTCCTTCCACGTGCACGCCAATTTCTTCGACTACTACGACCACGGCACCACGCTGACGCCCACCCTACGTACGGTGGATACCGTCATGCAGTGCCAGGCCCAGCGCGGCATCCTCGAGATGAGCTTTGCCGATCACGAGCCGGGGCTGTACATGTTTCACGCCCACCAGAGCGAGTTCGTCGAGCTCGGCTGGATGGGGCACTTCGGGGTGGCATGAGCACCGCGCGCTATTGGCTGCACTGGCTGCTGCCGCCGGCCTTGCTGGCATTGGCCATCCTGGCGCTGCTCCAGAGCGATTGGCTGGCGAGCCTGGGCGTGGCGCCGGCCCCGTTCGAAGACCTGGTGGTCGAGCGGGTGGTACTCGACGAACAGGGCATCGCCCTGAAATACCGGGTCGACAGTCCCGACCCGGTCACCATCGTCCAGGTTCAGGTGGACGGCGCCTATTGGCGATTCACCCAACAACCGGAAGGCCCGCTGTCCCGGGGCGAGGCCGCCTGGACCCGGATTCCCTATATGTGGGTCGCCGGCGACGCCCATCACCTGACCCTGGTGAGCTCGACCGGGGCGACCTTCGAACACACCATCGACGTGGCGCAGGCCACGCCCCAGCCGACCCCGGCGAAGTTCGGCGCGTGGACCTGGGTCGGTCTATACGTGGGGCTGTTTCCGGTGGCGCTCGGCATGTTGTGTTATCCGGCGCTGCGCCGCTCCGGCCGCGGAGTTATCGATTTCGTGCTCGCGGTGACCCTGGGGCTGCTGGCGTTTCTGCTCGTGGATACCCTGCTGGAGGCATTGGAACAGGCCGAGCAGGCGGCCGGGCTATTCCAGGGACCGCTGCTGGTGTTGCTCGGGGCAACAGCGGCTTTCGTCGGTCTGCGTGCGATCTCTGGCGGCGGCCCGGACGGCGTGTCACTTGCCTGGCGCATCGCGCTGGGCATCGGCCTGCACAACCTGGGCGAGGGGCTGGCCATTGGTAGCGCCGTGGCCGCCGGGGAGATCGCCCTGGGCACCTTCCTGGTGCTCGGTTTCACCTTGCACAATGTCACCGAAGGCATCGGCATCGCCGCGCCACTGACCGAATCGCAGCCAAGATTACCAACTTGGGCAGGTTTGGCGGCCCTGGCCGGGCTACCGGCGGTGGCGGGTTGCTGGATCGGCGCCTACGCTTTTTCGCCGCAGTTTGCCGCTCTGTGCCTGGCGCTGGGCGCGGGCGCCATCCTGCAAGTATTGATGGATGTCGGCCTGTATTTGCACGGCCGCACTGCGTCTGTATCAGGCTTGACTACCCAGCCGCTGTTGGCCTTCGGTTTGCTGGCCGGGATCGGCATCATGTACGCGACCGCGCTGCTAGTGTCGGGATAGTTTGCGTCTTTCGCAGTGTCGCGGACGAACAGCGCGGTAAATGCTTTTTTTGAGGTTGCGGTCACGGTCGCTGTACAGGTCGCCACCGCTCAATCCTGTTAGCTCTGAAATTGACGGAATAAACCATACCGTCACCGTCGACGGCGAGCCCGATTTCACTGTGCCCGGGGCCGGCCTGCCGTGGCGGCGCGAATACAGTCAGGAAGGTGCCGTCGGCGCTGAATTTCTGGATGCGGTCGTTGTAGAAATCCGCGGCGAAAACGCTGCCTTCCGGCCTGATCGCCAGGGACGTCACGGTGGTAAACCACCCCTTAAATGGGCCGAAGATATTCAAACCGAACGGTCCGCCCCATTTGCGCAGGAATTGGCCGTCGGGGCCGAACTGTTGAATGCGGTCATTGTAGCCATCGGCGACGTAGAAGCCGCCGTCGGCGCGGATGGCGACGTCGGTGGGATAGCTGAATTCACCATGACCAATACCGGCGCTGCCCCAGGTTTTCAGAACTGTGCCATCCGGCTTGATATGTACTACGCGCTGGGCGTAGGTATCGGCTACCAGCAGCGTGCCATCGGAGTGCACAGCCACACCGCCGGGACTGTCAAAACCGTCCTCGGCTGTAATAGCCTGTTGGTAACCGCCTGCCAGCGCGAAGACGTGGATCACATCCTTGAAGTAATCGGGCACGTACAGCTTGCCCTTGGCGATGGCCAGGTTCATCGGCCGGCCGAGCCGGTCCTGACCGAAGGCGCGCTTGAAGTTGCCCTGCTTGTCGAACACCTGGATGCGGTTGTTACGGGCATCCGAGACGAATACCTCATCGGCGGTCACCGCAATGCCGGTGGGGTCGTTGAACTGGCCCATTGCGCTGCCTTTCTCGCCCCAGGTTTGGACAAGATCGTAAGGCGGCTCCTGGTTCCAATTGATGGCGCCGCCGATCCAGGCGAGTATGCCCAGTATCGCCACCAGGGCGATGACGCTGTAGCCTAGCCATTTACCGAACTTGATCATATGCCCCTCTGGAAACTAGAAATTGCGCCGGAAGCCGATGCGCACGATGGCGTCATCCTCCAGGGCGTTGCCGTGTGGATTGCTCGCCGCCGGCAACTGCACCGTGCCCTCGAAGATCCAGCGCCGGCCGAGGTACTGCAGGCCGGGCGCGATCAGCCACTGGGTGCCGCCGGAGTTTTGATCAACACCGCTGCCGACATCGTTGCGGTCGCGGTGCACCAGGTTGGATTCCAGCAGAGCGTAGACGAAGCCAGGGGTGCCGGAGACGTTTTCCAGACTGGCCGGCCAGACGCGGTATTGCAGTGAGGCGTCAAAGCGCGCCTCGTCGCCGCGGGCGAAACCATCGTGGCGGCCGTTCTCGCGGTAGAGTACCTGGGCGTCGAGCTGGTATTGCAGGGTCTGATAGGTGGTCACCACGCCGCCAAAGCCGTCCCAGGCACCGTCGCCGGTCTGCAGCATGCGCGGCAGCCGGCCGAAACGGTCGGTCTCGTCGTCGTCGCCGGTTGGGGCGGTCACACCGGCCACCGGCGCGATGCGGAAGGTGCCGCCGGTAAAGTCGTTCTTGTACAAGGTGTAACGGGCAAACGCGGTGACATCGCCGAAGCCGTCTGTGTCGCGCCCGATGCGGCCCATGGGCGTGGTCACGTCCAGGTCCTTGCCGAAGAAGTACGGCACCACGCCGAACACCGCCAGCCGGCTGTTGACGCCATAACCCAGCGCGCTTGCCACGGCCTGGATGGAAACATCGCGGTCGCGCGGTCCACCGCTGGAGCGCTCGCGGAACACCGCCTGCTCGCGCCAGATGAACTCGCCCTGCGCCACCGGCAAAGCGGTGTTGAAGGTGTTGGGCGCGGCCTGTGTATTAGGCGCGGCCGAAAACACAAACGCGCCGGCAGCCACGATCATGGCGTGCCATTTATGGGTCATTACTTTCTCCTCGCTTCGCCTGCGCCTGGGAGAAAGACTGCAACGTAAAGCCGGCCTCCTTAACCGCCGTACGCGCCTTGACCTCGGTCAGTGTGGCACCCTCGGCCATGGTCACGCGCACGACACTGTCGCCGATGTCGACGGAAACGTTTTCGACGCCATCGACTTTGTTCAAGTGCTTTTCCACACCGTAGGCACAGTAGGGGCAGGCGACGCCCTTCACCCCTAGCGTGTATTGATTGTCGGCCGCCAAGGCCGACATACCGAACATCAGGGCGGCTAACAAAAGCAATAGTTGTTTAAACATGACTTAACTCCTGTTTGTACATTCAAGGCGAGCCTATTACTTGGAGCGCACTCCAGGTCAATAGCGATATAAGAAAATTTGCTGCACGCTAAAATCACGTTATCCATGCGCTAGCAAAAGACACTGGAAGGTATGCCATGACCAGTCGCGCTGAAAACTCTGCGGGCATGACAGTCGGAACCGTGGCCCGGCGGGCCGGCGTTAATCTGCAAACAGTGCGCTACTATCAGCGACGCGGGTTGATCGAACAGCCGCCCAAACCGCCATCCGGCTATCGCCGCTACGACAGCGACGCGGTGGAGCGCATTCGCTTTATCAAACGCGCACAGGAATTGGGTTTCAGCCTGTCCGAAATCGGCGAGTTGCTGGAGCTCGGCGACGGCCGTTGCGGCGACGTGCGACGGGTGGCCGAAAGCCAGCGCGCGCTCGTCGCCAGGCGCATCGCCGACTTGACCGCGATGCAAGGCACCCTGGATGCATTGATCGAGCGCTGCCGGCATGAGCAACACCCCGGCCATTGCCCGCTGATCGAGACCCTGTCCCGCAACGGCTAAAGATTACGACCCAAACGCTTGACACGGTACCTAGGTACCGCCTGTAGGCTTGCTCCTGTCAGAAACGACAGAGCGAAGCCATGACCCAATCCACAACCCATTCCGGCCGCACCGCCTGGGCCCAGATCGGCGCCGTGCTCGCGGCAATCGGCGCCTCACTGTGCTGCGTCGCGCCGCTGGTGTTGCTGTCCATCGGCGTGGGCGGCGCCTGGGTGAGCTCGCTCACCGCGCTGGCGCCTTATCGTCCGATCTTCGTGATCGTCACCGTGGCCCTGCTGGGATTCACCGGCTGGCGGCTATATCGCCGCGAGGACGATTGCGCGCCCGGCGAGGCCTGCGCCAACCCGGCGGTCAGGCGCCGCCAGCGCCTGCTCTTCTGGCTGGTGGCCTTGCCCGTGTTGGCCCTGTTGGCCTTCCCCTGGTACGCCCCGGCTTTGCTGTAAAGGACAAATAACATGCTGCACAAAACCGTTTTCATTGCCTTGCTAACCCTGTTTGCGGTGTCCCTCACCGCTTGTGGAGACCATGCCGGCGCCGAGGCCAAGACGGCATCGGGCGTTACCGAGACCGTATCGCTTACGGTCGAGAACATGACCTGCGCGACCTGCCCCATCGCGGTGCGCAAGGCTTTGGAAAGGGTCGATGGCGTGCAATCCGCCCAGGTCGATTTCAAAACCAAGACCGCCACCGTGACCTACGACCCACAGGCGGCGACGGTATCGGACCTGACAGAGGCCACGACCAACGCCGGCTATCCCTCGCAACGAAAGGAGTAGTGCTATGCACATTGCCATCATCGGCAGCGGCGGCGGCGCGTTCGCGGCCGCCATCCGCGCCGCCGAGGACGGCGCCCGCGTGACCATGATCGAGTCCGGCGAGGTGATCGGCGGCACCTGCGTCAACGTCGGCTGCATGCCCTCCAAGATCCTGATCCGCGCCGCCCAGCTCGCCCAGTATCAACGGGAAAACCCCTTCGCGGGCCTAGCCGATCACGCGCCGGCCATCGCCCGGCCGCGGATCGCGGCCCAGCAGCGGGAGCGGGTCGAGGAATTGCGCCAGGCCAAGTATCAAAAGATCCTGGACGACAACCCGAGCATCGACATGATCCGCGGTCGCGCCCGCTTCGAGGACGCCAATAGCTTACGTGTCGACTTGCGTGACGGCGGGCAGGAGCAGATCACCGCCGATCGCATGCTGATCGCCACCGGCGCCTCGCCCATGATCCCGCCGATCCCGGAGCTGGCGGACACACCGTACTGGACCTCGGACGAGGCCGGGTTCAGCGACGAGACGCCGGAGCACCTGCTGGTCATCGGCGCCTCGGTGGTGGCGGTCGAGCAGGCCCAGGCGTTTCGCCGGTTGGGGTCGGAGGTGACGATCCTGGCCCGCAGCACCCTGCTGTCGCGCGAAGACCCGGACCTGGGCGCGGGTCTGACCGACGCCTTCCGGGCCGAAGGTATCGACGTGCGCGAGCACACCCAGGCCAGCGCGATTCGCTACGAGGCCGGCCGGTTCACCCTCGAGACCCGGAACGGCCCGATTCGTGGCGACCGGCTGCTCATTGCCACCGGTCGCGCCCCGAACACCCGTGCTCTCGGGCTGGAACAAATCGGCGTCGAAACTGACCAGCGCGGTGGCGTCAAAGTAGACGAGCACCTGCGCACCAGCGTCGAGCACATCTACGCCACCGGCGACTGCACCGACCTGCCGCAACTTGTCTACGTGGCCGCCGCCGGCGGCACGCGCGCGGCGGTGAACATGACCGGCGGCGAGGCCGAGCTGGATCTGTCCGCCATGCCGGCGGTCATCTTCACCGAGCCGCAGGTGGCCACCGTGGGCCTGGACGAAGGCCAGGCGCGGGTACGCGACATCGTAACCGAGACCCGCAGCCTGGACCTGGAGCACGTGCCGCGCGCCCTGGCCAACTTCGAGACCCGCGGCTTCGTCAAGCTGGTCGCCGAGGCTGGTAGCCATCGCCTGCTGGGCGCGCAAATCCTGGCCGCCGAGGCCGGCGAGATGATCCAGACCGCCGCGCTGGCGGTGCATCACGGCATGACGGTCGAGGACCTGGGCGACCTGCTGTTCCCGTATCTGGTGCACGTGGAGGCGCTCAAGCTCTGCGCCCAGACCTTCACCAAGGACGTCGAACAGCTTTCCTGCTGCGCGGGCTGAAACATCGAAGACTCAACACGACATCACGACTCCAGGCCCTCGATGATCGGACAGCCCTCTTCGCTGCCGTGGCACAGGTTGAGCAACAGCTCCAACTCACGCTGGAGATGATCCAGATCAGCCATCTGCGCCTTGACCTCGGCCAGCTTGCGCTCGGTCAGCCGCTGTACCTGCGGCCGCGACGCGTCCGCCGCGCTACGCAGTTTCAGCAATTGCCCGATTTCCTTGAGGGAAAAGTTGCAGCGTTGAGCGCGCTGGATGAAGCGTAACCGGGATAGATCACGCTCGTCGTAGCGGCGCCGGCCGCCAGGGTCGCGCGCGACGCGCGGCAACAGGCCGATCTTTTCGTAATAGCGCAGCGTATCGGCCGACAGGCCGGTACGCTGCGCCGTTTCGCCGATGCTCAGTCCCGCCATGGCTGTTGCGTTAATAGGCGCTGTAAATGCTTTTCCGTGATCGGGCCTTGGTGCACGAGCCGCCCATTGATGACCAGCGCCGGGGTTTGCCGGATGCCCAGCACGACCGCTCGGTCGATATCGTCCAGCACGTTATGCCGTTGCAACTCGAAATCCACGTCCGCCAGCCAGTCGCGTATGCGCTCGGTCGCGGCCGAGCAATGCGGGCAGTGCGATGCGCTGTATATTTCAATCAGATCGGACACTAAAAATCAAACGTTAATACCTGGAGTCTACTCTAGGTCAAGAGCCTTCCAAATTTCTTACTTTGCGGAAGCGCTAGCACAGGTGCACATCCAGATCGATGCGCCGGTCGAACAGGAACGAAGGCGGCAAACCGAACATTTGCCGGAAACTGTTGGACAAGTGCGCGGAATCAGTAAAGCCCACCGCATGGGCTGTTTCCGTGAGGCTCGCGCGATTGAGCGCGTATTGCACGGCGTGCCGCAAACGCGCCCACAATACATAGCGGCGGATGGCGACGCCAACCTGCTCGCGGAACAGATGCGCCAATCGGCTGGGAGACAGGTGCACGCGCCGCGCCAGGTCATCGAGGCCCGCATAGTCGCCGCGTATAAAAGACAATGCCGCCTCGACCCGAGGGTCCCGTTCGGGCGCTGTCTCCAGCTCGTCTTGCAAACGCAAGAGCGCTAAGCCCAGCCGCCAGGCGGCGGTGCAATCCGCGCCCTGGTTACGAGCATGGTTCAGTGCTTGATGCAGATCCGGCGAGACGCTGTAATCGTAAAGCCCCGGCGAAAGCGCCCCGGCGCGGAAATGATCACCCTTGCGCATGGCCGCATAAACCGCGCTCTCCGGCTCCACGTAAAGCGCCGTCATGCCGGTGCCGGTGGCATCCGCAAGATGCGGGGTATCGGTATCAATCAGTGCCGCGTACAGCCTGCACCAATCCGCGCTGGCATCGCCGCGTAGCCGAAACGGACCGTCCAGCCCGACTAAAACCTGTGCGGCATGGTGGCGGTGGCGAGCCGTACCAAAACTCGGGCCAAGATAGAAGAAACGGTCGGGCCACAGGTAGATGCACGGCGGCAATTCATCGGGGTTTCCCTGCGTGACAATTTCACTCCTTGGCAAAATACCGCACCCCGGCAAGGCCCTCGAAGTCCTCATCCTGCGTCCAGATGGTGGCCGCAAAGGCGCTTGCCGTGGTCAGAATAATACTGTCCGCCATGGCGAGCTTATGCTCCAGGCTGAAGCGCGCGGCGTTGGCGGCCAGTTGGCCATCCAGCGGTATCTGCTTGCCACGCCGCAGTTGCGCTATGGCCGCGAGCGCGGCAGCGCGATTCGCCTCGCGCAGCATGACCTTGGTGACCTCGTAGACCACGACAGAGGGTACGATCAAATGATCGGCCGCGAGCAGTGGCGCGGAGAATTGTTGCGCGTTGGGGCCGTCGCGGAAGTACTCAATCCAGCCCGATGAATCGACCAGGTTCATGCGCCGCTACACTCGATCCGGCTCCCGTTCTATGCTGGGGTCTATACCCTGCACAAAGCCGCGCATCTGTTTGAGGTTCTTGACGGGAATGAGATGAATGATCCCGTCCAGTTCCACCACCTGTACCTCCTGGCCGGGTTTTAGATCCATGCTTTCGCGCACCTCTTTGGGAATGACCACCTGGTATTTGGAAGATACTTTTTGACACTTCATGGTCGGGCCTATCGATAGGTAAAGCGTTAAACGATTATATTATCGATAAATCCGCGCGGCAATCAGTCTATGCAGCCGCTTTTTACAAGCCGGAACCACACCTCGCATGCCATGCTAGGGAAAATCCGTAACCGGAGCAGTGACCATGAACAGCTCCGACCACCCCATGGACTCATGCGGCTTGCCTTTTACGGCATCCAGCTACTCGACGGTTTTGAAACCACGCGACCCAACGTGCAGGGTAGATTGCCGGAATTGATGCGCGAAGCCGGATTTTCCGAAGTGCGCATTATCAGAAATATGGCAACCCTGTTTGGCACGATGACGATTTACGCGGCCTGCAAACAGCCATGATATGCCGCAGGTGCTCAAGGTAATGAATGAACACCAGGATACGCCCCGGCCATGATCGCGCGCTGATCGCGACCGAGGGTCGCAAGCCCTAACGGGACAAGTAATGCTGCCAGGCGGCTGACTCAGGCGACGGCCTCGTTGGGCAATGCCCAGCAAGAAAGACGAGCATTGACTTTTCCGCGTATAGGCTCCGCAGAAGCAAGCGAGGTTGGTGGTTGGTCAGTACATGTCCAGCCTCGCGGCGTCCCGGCTCAGGCGCCGATTCTCGGCGAGTTGTCGATCGGCCAAGGACTCGAACAGCAGCCGTTCGTCGGCGATGGCCGCGTGTGACGCCAGGGTGCGGTACATGTCGGTCAGCGTGTCGTGGATTTTCTCGGCCAGTTCCAGCACCTCCTCGACGGAGGTGCAGCACAAGCAGCCCTTGAGTTCCTCAAGAATCTTGGGGTGGCCGAGATCAGGCGCGTTCTGCATCCAGGTGTTGAGCACCGAGCGGTGGTCGCCGGACTGGTAGCGTTCCAGGCCCGTGCGCATCCGGTCCTCGTGATCGGCCAGATAGATAAGCAGCATGCGTACGCGCCCGTCATGCGCCTGCTTGGCCAACTTGCGGTACTCGGCCGCCAGCTCACGGTGGTAGTCGATGACGTGTTCCAGCACCTCCTTGACCTGCTCGAATCGCATCGGGTTGTCGGCCGCCTGTCGCGTTTTCATGGTTGGTATCTTCCTTGTCGTTCGGCCCAGTATTGGGTTATTCGCCGCGAGACTGCCCGCCCTCGCTGGTAGCAGTCCCCTTTAATGCTGGCCACTGGCTAAAGGCGACGATATAGAGCACCACCAGATTCACCAGCGGGATCAGGAGCAGCAGGCTGAGCCAGCCGGAAAAGCCCGCCTTGGAAAAGATCTGCCAGAATGGCGGCAGGATGATGGCGATCCAGAGCAGCATGAACAGCCAATGGCCGCCGAACCACATTGTTTCGTGCATCATGATCGTTCTCCTCGTCTCGATGGAATATAAGGGCCCATTACAAGACACGCTCCTTTGTAGGTGACGGCCTCGTCGCCACCCGCTGAATGCCCAGGATGGTCACCAGGATGCCGATGAGCTGTATCGAGTCGAGCCGCTCGTCGAAGAACAGGCCGCCCAGCAGCAGTCCGAAGACTGGCGTCAGAAAGGTGAAGGTGTTGAGCCGGTTTAAAGAGGCGCGTTGCAGCAGGTGGTACCAAAGCGCGGTCATGAGCGCGGTACCGAACACGGCGAGCCCGACGAGACTGGCGACGAATCGACTTGTCCAATCTACGCTCCAGTCTTCGCCGACGGCTTGCGCGCCGACCGCCAGCGCCAGCGCTCCAATGAGCAGTTGCAGGCCGGTGACCATCAGGACATCGGCCCGGCCCGCCAATGCCTTGAGCAGGACGTTGCCCACCGCCGTTCCCACGGCGCCGAGGGTGATCCACAGGAAGGCTTGCATGCCGGCCGCGTGCTCCGATCCCGACAGGCTGGGCAGCGACATCACCACCACGCCGATAAACCCCAGGAGCAATCCTGTCCCGATACGCGGCGTGAGCCGTTCGGACAGAAAGATCACAGCCAGCACGGCGGCAATCAGGGGCTGGATATTCGCCAGCACCGTGGCCAGCCCGGGCGAGATCTTGCCCCCGCCGAGAAACATGCCGCCGAAACCCAGACCAGTGAAGGAGACGCCGATGGCGGCGATCAGGCCCAGGTTGACGAAGCCGCGTGGCCAAGGGCGGCCCAGCCAGACGGCCAGCAGAATCAGCAGCGCCCCGGCCAAGACCGCCCGCGTTGCCGCGAAGACCAGAGGCGGGGCGTCGCCCAGACCGACCTCGATGAGCGGGAAGCAGATCGCCCAGAGGAAAGCGACCAGGACCATGAGCAGGGCGTCGCGGATGCTCATGGCTCAGATCGCGTGGCTTGGACATGGCACGCTTTGCCCTCACGCTCGTCCGGTAGCAGCCAGCCGTGGGATGAAACCAGGCACCTCGGCCGCATAGGCCCGCCAGGCGGCGCCGAACTCGGCCTCGGCCTCGCGCTCCTCGTGCCGCGCCAAGCGCAGGTACATATAGGTCAACACCGGGAACATGGCCAGAGTGAGCAGGGTCGGCCACTGCAGCAGAAAGCCGAACATGATGAGGATGAAGCCCAGGTACTGCGGGTGGCGAAGGCGAGCGTAAGGTCCGGTCGTGGCCAACTCGCCGTTGCGCTGGGCCGCGTAGAGCACCCGCCAGGCAGCCGATATCAACATGAAGCCGCCGATGATGAAGGCGAAGCTGAGCAGGTGGAACGGGCCGAAGTGCGGATTCGCCTCCCAGCCGAACATCATTTCCAGTAAATGTCCGGCGTCGTGGGACAGCCAGTCCACGCCAGGATAGTTGCTCTGCAGCCAGCCGGAGGCCAGATAGATGGTTAGCGGAAAACCATACATCTCGGTGAACAACGCCACCAGGAAGGCGGAAAAGGCGCCGAAGCTGCGCCAGTCGCGTTTGGTCTGCGGCTTGAAGAAGCTGAAGGCGAAGAATATGAATATGAAAGAGTTGATCAGCACCAACCCCCACAGGCCGTAAGATGAGCCCATTTCGTGCATGGCTAGTCCTCCCCGTCCTGACGGCGGTGGTTGCCGTGATCGTCGTGGCTTCCGTGCCCGTGGCCGCCGTGCATGAACACATGCATCAACGGACACAGCGCCAGGATCAGCAGCCATGGCAGGGCGCCGAGGATATGCGCCTGGTGTTCTTCCCACAGCAGGAAGACCGCCAGTGCCAGAAAGATGAGCAATACCGGCCAGAATCGCGTCGGGCTCGGTTGCGCCCGGCGTTGATGCCGTGGGCCTGGATCGTGTTGTGAGGTCATGACGTTACTCCTGATCGGACTGGTTCATGGATTCGTGGATGTGCGCAGCTCCCAGCAGGTGATTGCGGCTCAGGCCGAGCGCCAGCGGCGGCAGCAGCAGCCATTGCAGCAGCGGCGCCAGGCCGGTGCCGAGCAAGGGCAGCACCGGCGCGGCCTCGGCATAGGCCCAGCGGTCCCACATCTCGGTGGCCAGGTGCTCGAATACCACGGTCACCGCCAGGCCGATGCCGAGGTAGACGGCGAAGGGCAGCGGCCTGGGTGTCAACACCCAGGCGCGCGTGCGGGCGACGATCGCCGCACCCCAGAAGGCCGCGAGCAGGATCACCACGTCGCCGAAGGTGGCTTGCGTGCACAGCCAGATCACATCCCAGTGGTTTGCCGCGCCGATCGCCGCATAGAACGGCACCGCCCACATCTCCCAGACGAAGTTGAGCAGAAAGCCGAACAACGCCAGGGGCAACTCGGGGGCGAGCCACGGCTTGGAAGACGGTGCCAGCGGGAGCATGCGGATCAACCCTCTTGGGGCCAGGAAGACATCCGGATAGGCCCGGGGGCCCATCGTCTGGGCGCCCCGGGACCGTCCAATGCCTACTTGTCCTGCTTCATCGATTCCTGCGCCTGCATGTGCTGCTGCATCTGCTGCATCATCTCCTCCATCATCTGCATGTGCTTTTGCATCATCTGCTGACGCTTCTCCGGATCCATCTCCTGCATCTTCTTGTGCATCTTCTCGTGCTTGGCGCCATCGCCCATCATGCCCTGCATGTCGCCCATGGCCGCCTGCATTTGCTGCATGTGTTCCTTCATCAAGCGCCGCCGCTCTTTCGGATCCTGGGTCTTGTGGATCTGTTGCATGGTCTGGCGCATCTTCTGCATGCGCTGGTGCATGGCGTCCTGATCCATCATGCCCTTGTGCATGCCCATGCCTGAGCTATGGCCGTGCTTGTCCGAGTCATGCCCTTGGCCGGCGTGCGCAAGCGGCAGGGCCGATGCGAACGTCAATATAGCGGTCGTTACGAGTGTTTTCATGACATTGCTCCTATGTCGTCATGGTGAGGAAACGGGAGCCGGCCCGCCCGGGCGGCTCCCTCGATTGGGTCGTTGCGCAGGGTGGCGTCCGAGGCAATGGGTAATGCCCTGCCTCTTGGCCTCGTGCGAACGACCCGGTTTGCGTGCGGACAAGGCATCGATCGCGGCGACCTGATTCAACATGCCGAATACGCCGGTGTGCTGTGGCAGGGGTGCACGGGCTGGCTTTCCCGGCCCCGCGACATCTCCCGCGTCAGCCAGAAGCCGGCGGCGAGCAGCATGGCGCCGCCATAGATCATGCCTTGCCCCGGCACCTCGGCGAAGATCAGGTAGCCCAAGGTCGAGGCCACCACCGGCGAGACGATGATGTCGACCAGCGCATAGACATTGGCGTTGATCGACTTCAATACGATGGAGATGCCGAAATAGGCGAAGCCGGTGGAGATGACACCCAGGCCCGCGGCCCAGAGCATCACTGGCAGCTCCACGCCGAGTGCCGGATAGGCGATCGTAGTTGCCACCTGGCCGGGACCGGCGATCCACAGGAAGGGCGAGAGCGCCAGCGCCGCGACCAGCAGGGACCAGGCGATGTCGTTGCCGGTCTCGGTCTTACCTTCGTAGCGCATGTAAGTGACCATCGCGGCATAGATCGCCCCGGTGGCCAGGGCCACGAAGTTACCCAGCATATGACCGCCGCCGAGCGGATTGGCGAGCGCGATACCGGTCAGGGCGATGGCGAAAATCAGGATGTGGCTCTTGCGTGCCTTCTCGCCCAGAAACAACGCTGAAAAGATGAATACGAAAAACGGCGCGATGCTCCAGAAGATCACCGCGTTGGCGATCGGCACCAGCGACATGGCGAAGTTGAACGCGCCGCCCTGGGCCGCAATGAGCACCCCGATGATGGCCGTGTCCTTGATATTGCCTCTCGGGAACCGGGGCCATTGCCGAGTTGCCACGGCCCGCGCGACGAATAGGAAGGCCGCGGCGAAGGCCATGGCGTAGAAGGTCAGCGTCTGGATCGGAATCAGCCCGTCGGTGAGTTTGACGAACACGCCGATGGTCGCCTCGGAGACCGTGATCAGGGCCAACAGCAGCAGTGTCTTCATGCCTGGCCCTCGCCCGATGTGCGTGTGATGTCGATCGCCTCGGCGCCGGATTCGTCCAGGCAGCTGCTCTCCACCTGCAGGGTGGCGAAGAAAAAGCCGAATTTTTCCTTGAGCATCCGATAAGCGGACTTGAGCACCACTTGACTATCGGCGCCCTCGGCAACCCGCAGATGGCCGGAAAACACGTAGCGCCCGCTGGTCAGGGCCCAGGCATGCACGTGATGGGCATTCTTCACTCCGTCGAGCGCTTCCAGTGTTTCCGTCACCTCGGCCAGGCTGATCTCGGCGGGCGTGCCTTCCATCAGCAGGTGGACGGCGTCGCGCAGGAGGCCCCAACTCGCCCATAGCAGCACGAAGCCGAAGGCCATGCCCAGCAACGGATCGATGAGCAGGAAATCGGTGAAGTGGATCACCAGGGCGGTGACGATGATCAGCAGGCTGCCCACGAAAGTCTGGATGATGTGCCACAGTGCGCCGCGCACGTTCAGGTCGGTTCGGCTTTGCTTCCAGATCAGGCCCAGCGAGATAAACTCGGTAATCAGCCCGCCGGCCGCGGCGAGCAGCATGGGGCCCGGGGGCAAGTCGATCGGCTCGGCCAACCGCATCGCGCCCATCACGATCACTATCAGCGCCATACCCAGCAGGAAGCCACCGTTGACCAGCGCGCCGATGATCTCGGCCCGGTACCAGCCGAAGCTTCGGTCCTCGTCGGCCGGTCGGCGCGCGAGACGGGCGGCGACGATCGCCACCAGCACGCCCCCGACCGCCGAGAAGGTGTGGAAGGCATCCGAGATCACCGCGATCGACCCGGTCCACAGGCCGATGCCCATCTCGATGACGAAGTAGATCCCGGTCAGCCAGGCCGATATCGCCATGCCCGGCCCGCTGGAGGGCATGTGACCTGCATGGCCGTGGCCGCTATGTTCTTGATTCATGGTTCCTCCTACTTTTAAGAACCGTTGCTGCCGGCAAACCGGCGATACAGCGGCACGAACACGATGGCGATATACCAGCCATACAGATAGGCCTCCACCAGCCCGATCAGAAAGCCGGAGAAACTCAGCCACTCGAAGCCGGGCAGCAGGGGCGCCCAGGCCTTGTACATTTGCATGGACTCGGGCGCGATCAGGCCGAATCCCACGCATAGCAGATAGCTGATCAGTAGCAGCAGGGACAGGCTGTGGCCCAGCGGGCCGATGCGCAGACTGTTCGTGGTTTGGGTCGAATCACTCATGGCAGTGCTCCATTTCGTTTGTCTCTCGATCAGATCAACCGAATCCTTGCCCTTATATCGCGATCCGCCATTGACCATGGATCAAATTCACAGCCGGACTCGCCGCAACCGCAGGGCATTGCCGATCACCGACACCGACGAGAAGCTCATGGCGGCGGCGGCGATCATCGGGTTCAGCAACAGCCCGATGAACGGATACAGCACCCCGGCGGCCACCGGCACCCCGGCGCCGTTGTAGACGAAGGCGAAGAATAGGTTCTGGCGGATGTTGCGCATGGTGGTTTCGGACAGTCGGCGGGCCTTGGCGATGCCGCGCAGGTCGCCCTTGACCAGGGTGATGCGCGCGCTCTCCATGGCCACGTCGGTGCCGGTGCCCATGGCGATGCCGACCTCGGCCTGGGCCAGCGCCGGGGCGTCGTTGACGCCGTCGCCGGCCATGGCCACCTTGCGGCCCTCGCCTTGCAGCTTTTCCACCAGGGCGTGCTTGTCCTCGGGCAGGGCGTTGGCCTGGACCTCGTCGATGCCCAGTTGATCGGCGACCGCCTGCGCGGTTTTTTCGTTGTCGCCGGTAAGCATGATGATGCGCAGTCCGGCCTCATGCAGAATACGCACGGCCTCGCGGGTGGAACCCTTGATGGGGTCGGCCACCGCGATCAGGCCGGCGATCTCGCCGTCCACCGCGGCGAGCATGACGGTCTCGCCCTCGCTTCGGCGCTTGTCCGCGGCATCGGCCAGGGGGCCCGGATCAATAGCGTTATCCTGCATCAGCCGGCTGTTGCCGATCAGCACCGCGCGGCCGTCGACCGTGCCGCGCACGCCTTTGCCGGTGATCGAGTCGAAGTCGTCGGTGTCGACCGGCTTGATGCCGCGCTCGGCGGCGCCCTCGACGATCGACCTGGCCAGCGGGTGCTCGCTGGCGTTTTCCAGCGAGGCGATGAACTTCAGTAACTCCTGTTCATCGACGCCTTCGGCCGTTTCCACGCCGACCAGCTTGGGCTTGCCCTCGGTCAGGGTGCCGGTCTTGTCCACCAGCAGCACGTCCACCTGCTCCATCAGCTCCAGGGCCTCGGCGTCGCGGATCAGCACACCGTCGCGGGCGCCGCGGCCCACGCCGACCATCACGGACATCGGCGTGGCCAGGCCCAGCGCGCAGGGGCAGGCGATGATCAGCACCGACACCGCCGCCACCAGGGCATAGGACAGGGCCGGCGCGGGCCCGGCCCAGGCCCAGGCGACGAAGGCGAGGATGGCGACCGCCACCACGGCGGGCACGAACACGCTGGCGACCTTGTCCGCCAGGCCCTGGATGGGCGCGCGCGAGCGTTGGGCTTGCGCCACCATGTCGACAATGCGGGCCAGTACGGTATCCTCGCCGACTTGGCCGGCACGCATGACGAAGCCGCCGGTCTGGTTGACGGTGCCGCCGGTGACGGTATCCCCCACTTCTTTTTCCTGCGGGATCGGCTCGCCGGTAATCATGGATTCATCCAGGCTCGAGCGGCCCTCGATAATCTCGCCGTCCACCGGCACTTTCTCGCCGGGGCGCACGCGCAACTTATCGCCGGTTTCAAGCGCGTCCAGCGAGACCTCTTCTTCATTGCCGTCATCGTCAAGCCGGTTGGCCGTGGGTGGCGCCAGATCCAACAACGACTTGAGCGCCTGCGAGGTCTGCCCGCGTGCGCGCGCCTCCATCACTTGGCCCAGCAGAATCAGCGTAATAATGACCGCGGCGGCCTCGAAATAGATCGGCGCGTGGCCGGCCT
The DNA here is from genome assembly GCF_031846305.1 of Spectribacter acetivorans. Classification (NCBI taxonomy): domain Bacteria; kingdom Pseudomonadati; phylum Pseudomonadota; class Gammaproteobacteria; order Salinisphaerales; family Salinisphaeraceae; genus Spectribacter; species Spectribacter acetivorans. The sequence continues at coordinate 6,377 of NZ_JAVRHY010000022.1, read as the reverse complement.
CGCTCTTGAAGGCGGCGGGCAATAAATCGGGCAGCAGCAGCGCGAAGATGGAAAATCCGTAGGCCGCGCCCACACCTAGTGCAATCAGCGTCCACATGTTGGGGCTGACGTTGAGCACGGATTTCCAGCCCCGCTGAAAGGCGAAGCCGCCGCACCACAGGACGACCGGGGTGGCCAGCACGAACTGAAGCCAACCAAACGTTGCACCGAAAAATTCGCGGATACTCAATCCGGGCACCATCTCGCCCATGGCCAGCACCAGCACCGCCATAGACAGCGGCACGCTGACCCAGAAGCGCCGGCTCATGATCTTGAGCTCGCCGTCGTCCTCGTCGCTGGACACGGTCGTGGGCTCCAGCGCCATGCCGCACTTGGGGCAGTCACCGGGCTCGTCGCGCACGATTTCCGGGTGCATGGGACAGGTATATTGGGTGCGCCGCTTGGGCGGGGACGCCGGCTCCAGCGCCATGCCGCATTTCGGGCAGTCGCCCGGCCGATCGCTCTCGACACCGGCGCACATCGGGCAGATGTATTTGTCCGCCTTGGCTTCGGCGGTTGGCTGTGCCGACGCATCCGGATTCAGGATCATCTCGGGGTCCGCGGCGAACTTGTCCCGGCAGCGCGCGCTGCAGAAATGATAGGTCTCGCCGGCGTGCTCGTGGCTAAGCGCCTGCTCGGGGTCCACGGTCATGCCGCAGACTGGATCCGTGGCAGTCATCTCGTTCATGCCTCGCTCCCGTCGCTTAAGGCTTCGATGATGGGGCAGCCGGGCACGGGACCATGACCGGAACACTGCTTTTCCAGTTCGGCCAGGGTCTTGCGCATCCGCCGCAGGTCGTCGATGCGGGCCTCGATCTGGGCCAGCTTGGCTTGGGCGATGGCTTTGACTTCGCTGCGCTCGCCACCGTCCTGGAGCCGCAGCAGCGTGCCGACCTCGTCCAGGGTGAAGCCCAGGCGCTTGGCGCGGCGGATGAACAGCAGGCGATCCGTGGCGTCGCGCGGATAGCGGCGATAGCCGCTGGGCGCGCGCGGCGGGTCGGGCATTAGACCGCGCCGCTCGTAGAAACGGATGGTCTCGACACCCGTGTCCGCGCTTTTTGCCAATTGCCCAATGGAATAACTCATGTGGCGTCTCCATGTGCTGATATCTTGGAGTCTAAAGTCTTTAGCTTGGTACGGAGTCAAGGGCCTGTCTGTTGTTTGACAGCACGTTCGATCATTCCAGGTTCCGGGCCGGGTAGTCCGCAAACGAGGCTTTGCCATCGCCCTGAAGCAGCCACACCGTATAGGCTTGCCGGCGGTCGTCCACCTCCATGCCGGGAGAACCCAGGGGCATGCCTGGCACGGCCAGGCCTTTGGCCCTGGGCCTCCTGCGCAACAGCCGCTGGATGTCAGCCGCCGGCACATGGCCTTCGATGACGTAACCGTCTATCTCAGCGGTATGGCAGGAGCGCATATCGTTGGGCACGCCCAAGCGGTCTTTTACCGCATTGAGATCATCAGGTTCGCGGACTTGCACCGGGAAGCCATTCGCACGCAAATGCTCGACCCATTCGGTACAACAACCGCAGGTGGGGCTTTTGTAGACCACGGCGTCGGGCCAGTCGGTCGCCGACGGCGCGGGCGCCTCACCCCGGCCGCAAGCGGCCAGGGTGAGGGTAACCAGCATCAGGCTTAGCAATCGCCAGCGAAACCGGTGGCGCAAAACGCTTAGTACCATGCCCGAATCCCTACGACGAAGGAGGTATTCGAGGTATTTTCACCCGCACGCTGGGCGATATCCTTGGTTTCGCCATAAAGTTGTTCCCAGCGCACGCCGATGTAGGGCGCGAACTCGCGCTTGATCTCGTAGCGCAGGCGCAGCCCCATTTCGGTGTTGTTGATGCCCTGGCCCAGGCCGTATTCAGGCACGTCGTTGGCGCTGGCGTTGAGTTCCAGCCGCGGCTGCAGAATCAAACGCTGGGTGAGCAACAACTCGTACTCGAACTCGCCGCGAAAACTCACGTCGCCGTCCTCGCTGACGAAAAACGCGGTGTCCGATTCAAACCAATACGGCGCCAGACCCTGGATACCGAGCACGGCGAAGCCGCGGTCTTGCCCTGGATTGGTGTCGTAGCGGATGCCCGCCTGGGCGCCCCAGAACGGGCTGATGGTGCGGTTGTACAACGCCTGGAACTCGGTGTCCTCCGGACCGCCGCCGTGGGTGGGGCCCTCGCCTTCGGTTTTCCACCAGAACTTGTTGTAGTCGCCGCCGTACCAGCCCTGAGCATCCCAAAGATAGGTATTCGGGCCTTCGCCGTCGCCGTATTCCAGCCGGTCTATCAGCGCCATGCCAAACGGCTTTTTGTCCATGAAACCGTAGGGCCATTCCTTGGGCGCGCCGCTGCGCGGCTCCACCGGTCCCTCCGGCACCACGCTGTCCAGCGGCGCCTTGCCGGCGTTGTCTTCGGCTTGCGCCAGACTGACTGCCGTGGCCAAACTCGCAGTGAGCAGCAGGCGGGTCAACGATTTAGTTTTAAACATTTTTGGCTCCCGATTGATCCATGACGCGCACCACGCGGAACATGCCCATTTCCATGTGGTAGAGCAGATGACAGTGGAAGGCCCAGCGGCCCGGTTCGTCGGCGGTGATTAGCAAGGAGACCCGCTCGGACGCCCTGACGTTAATGGTGTGCTTGAACGGCAGGCGGTCGCCCTGGCCGTTTTCCAACTCCATGAACATGCCGTGCAGGTGGATGGGGTGCTCCATCATGGTGTCGTTCACCATGATCAGCCGCACCCGCTCGCCATACGGGAAGTCGATGGGGCTGGTGACCTCGTGGAATTCCTTGCCGTCGAACGACCACATATAGCGTTCCATGTTGCCCGTCAGGTGCAGTTCGAAGGTGTGCGAGGGCTCGCGCGTGTCGGCCATCGGTTTGACGTTGCGCAACTGCGAGTAGGTCAGTACCCGGTGGCCCACATTTTCCAGGCCGGTGCCCGGCTCGGCCAGGCGGTCGCGCTGCACGTCGGCGACGGTGATGTTGCCTGGGCCGTGCTGATCCGGCCCATGTCGGGCGACGATGGGGCCAGCCGCTTCCATCATGCTGTCGACGCCTTGCATTTTTTCCATACCTTGCATGCCGCCCATGCCTTTCATCCCGGCCATATCCTTGTCGGCGTTTTTCTGCATGCCACTCATGTCGTGACCCGTGTGCTGCATGTCCTGCATGCCTTTCATGCCGCCTGACCTGGCTTCGGGCATGGCCATTTTGCCGCCGGGCGCTTTCTGCATGCCGCCCATGTCCATACCTTCCATATCCATGGAGCTCATATCCATCCCCATATCGATCATCGTGCGCTCCGGCGGTTCGCGCAGCGGCGGTACCGCCGCGGTCATACCGGCGCGCGGCGCCAGGGTGCCGCGGGCGTAGCCGCTGCGGTCCATGGACTCGGCCATGATGGTGTAGGCCTGGTCGGCCTGCGGCTCGACGATCACATCATAGGTTTCGGCCACCCCAATCTGGAACTCGTCGGTTTCCACCGGCTCCACATTTTGGCCATCGGCTTGAACCACGGTCATGGCCAGGCCCGGAATGCGCACGTTGAAAAAGCTCATGGCGCCGGAGTTGATAAAACGCAGGCGGATGCGCTCGCCGGGCTTGAACAGCCCGGTCCAGTTGCCGGCCGGGTGCCGGCCGTTCATCAGGTAGGTATAGGTGTAGCCGGTAATGTCGGCGATGTCGGTCGGGCTCATGCGCATATTGCCCCAGGCCAGACGGTCTCGAAGCGTGGGGCCCAGGCCGGCAGCTTGAATGTCGTCGGCGAACTCGCCCACGGTGCGCTGGTTGAAGTTGTAGTAGTCGCTCATCTTCTTGAGCTTGGCCATGACCCGGTAGGGGTCTTCAAAGGTCCAGTCGGATAGCTGCACCACATAGTCCCGGTCGTAGCTGAACGGCTCAGGCTCCTTGGGATGGATAACGATGGGGCCATACATCCCGGTTTGCTCCTGTAAACCGGTGTGGCTGTGGTACCAGTAGGTGCCGTACTGGCGCACCGGGAAGCGCGCCTCGAAGGTTTCACCGGGCGCAATGCCGGGAAAGACCACGCCCGGCACGCCGTCCATCTGAAACGGCAGCAGAATGCCGTGCCAGTGGATGGAACTGCTTTCTTCCAAGTGGTTGGTGACGCGCAACACGGCGTCGTGACCCTCCCATAGCTCGACAATGGGTCCGGGAATGGTGCGATTCAGGGTAGTCGCCGAAGCCTGACCGCCGGCAATCTTGATGCCCTCCCGGCGGATGGCGATGTCCATGTTTACCGGGCCGGGACGCCCGCCGGGCACGTCCGAGGTCGGTGTGGCCAGATGCCCGCCGCTGGTTTGGGCGTAGCCCGGCAATAGCGCGTCGAAACTGGCCAGCAGGCCCGCGGAGGCCATGGCCTGTAACAGGCGGCGGCGGTCTTTGTTGTAGTTAAGGTGGTGCATATCTACCTCGTGGTTAAAGCGATTGGTTTGTGCGAGAGTTTTCGATTAATGCTGATGGTCGTGGCCGTCGTCGGCCGGTGGCGGTTGAGTGGCCGGTTTTTCGTCATGGTGGCCCGGCGCGCCGTGGCTCGGGCTGGCGGGTTCGTTGGCCTTGGGTGCGGCGCTATTGCCCTGCATGCGCATGCCTTGCATATCGCCGGTTTGCCCTTGCTCCGACTTGGCGTCGTGATGGCCGGGTCCGCCGTGACCTTCCGAGGACGCCGAATCGTGGCCGCCCGGGTCGACTGTTTCCGCTTCACTACCATGCCGATGGCCGTGGCCATCATCAGCCGGCGCGCTGCGCTTGGCCTGGGCTACCAGGGTGTTGTAAGCCTCGGGCGTGGCCTCTGACATTTGGTCGAGAAAGGCGACCAGCGCCCACAGCTCTTCGTCCTTGTGGGTGGGGCCAAAGGCCGGCATGCCGGTCATGCGCACACCGTTTTTGATGACCCAAAACGCTTCGGCCAGCGTGCGGTGCGGGATGATCTCCGCCAAATCCGGCGGCGGCGGATTAAGGCCGGTACTTACCGGGGTCTTCGACTTCCCGGGCGGTGTATGACAGCCGCTGCACATGGCCATAAAGTTGCGTGCGCCTTGCAGCACTCGCTCGCGGCCGCCCAAGTTCGCCGGCACTTGTATTTCATCGGCACGCACTGCGACCGAGTTGGCGTAGGTGCTGTGCAGCAGCCAAGCCACCGGCGCGGGATCCCGCCAGGTGGCGGCCACGTTGAACAGACCGGAATAAACCACCGTCGGCACTGCGATTACGGCACCGACGATTAGGACAACCAGGGTGATGATGACTGTTTTCATGGGGATTCTCCGTAAAGCTCGGTAACTGCCGGACTCATTTCGAGGCAGCCAGGGAGAAAGGACCGAACAACACTTGTCGCCGCTCGCTCGCGGGCGGGGTCAGGGAAATGATCACGCGGAAATCGCCCGTATCCGGCAATTGCGCCGGCGCCACCAGTTGTTGCTCGCTCGCGCGACGCAAGGTCAAAGCGCGTGTGCCCTGGTCCGTCCAGAGAAGGGCCTCGGCCCGCATATCCGCCAGCAAAACTGGGCGGCCCCGTTGGTCACGGGCATAAACCGAGAGTCTGTCCGGCTCCGCAACCAATTCCAGGAACAGATCGCCTGCACGGCGCACTTCACCGCCATAGCGAGGCTTGTCGGCATGGCTGGGGGCATGAGCCCCAGCAGCTTGGGCGAACAGGCCCAGCGCTAGCAGAATTAGCGCGTGAAATACGCGCCTATTCGACGAATACGCACTGCCCGATGGGCGAGTCTTTTGGGTAGAGCATGTATCACTCCGAAGTAAGAGAACAGGACTGGGCACGGGTTACCGTGCCCCGCACTGCAGGGCGTTACTTCAGGTGATAGAGGGCGGCCGGTATAGGCGGTTTTTGTGGGCGTGCAATAGATCAGCGCGCGACTTGGAAGGCACGCTGTGTTCACGCTCGTAATCGGCGGACGAAGGACCAGTTGAATTCAGGACGCCGGCAGCACTGGCCGCGCAGTGACCGGCCACGTCGCAATGACAGGGACAATCGTCCTCCGCCTCCATTGAGCCTGCCTGCGCTTGGAGATGGTGGTGGGGGCCATCCGCCATGTTCGACTGCATGGTCTGCGATGCGCTTTGAGCGTGCACGCAAAACGGTGCCGCGGCCACGGTATTAGCCGCGGCCAGTTGAACGCAGAGTGCGATCAGCAGCAGGCGGGTCATGCGCGTGAGTATGGGCAGTCGATCATTAGCATTTTTTGAGTATAAGTCCGAACCCTGGTACGGATGCAAGCGCCAGCCATGACCTTTTAGGGTTTGCGTGGGTCGAGTTCACTTGATTGTATTGGCAGGCAATCTACGACCCCGCCAAAA
>NZ_JAVRHY010000021.1:0-34978 GCF_031846305.1 Spectribacter acetivorans | reverse complement strand
GTCTCCTGATAAGGAAAGGGCGCCTGTCTGGCGGTAGCATTTACGAAAAATTCGGTAAACGTTTTCATTCCGCATCATCCATGCCTGAAAACCTGACAGGTGAATGGCCCCCGCGTCGTTCAGAAGGCTCCCAACCTGATCGGGGCCGCCAGGAGACAACGGGCGACGAAGATACTGAAGTGCGCGTTTGCCCAGCCGGTGGTTCACGGCCTGTTTCTGCAACTGCCTGTCGCCACGGTTCGATTTTGCGTCGCGTCTGCTCCACCAGAACCCGCATGGGCAGGCAGTAGACCAGTCGCCGCGGGGTTTCCGGGTCACGCTGCAGGCGTTTGTGCAGCCACGCGCGGATGATGGCTGCGGTTTTGCCCAGCCCGGTCGGGATGTTCAGGTAATCCGGCCAGGGCTCGGTTGCCAGCCGGGTTTGATACGGATATGGCCGCATCGCTCCAGCACCGTGTGCCTGGGCGAAAAAGCGGCTGTAATTGTCCATGCGCCTCCCCTTGCCGGCGCTTGTTTTCAGACACCCTATCCGAGTGGGTGGGTCATTTCACGATGCGGCGAAAGCGAAGAGGGTTGGCAATCGCAATCGCCGCAGAATTGGCAAGGCGAGAATAAAGTGGGGCTAGGTGATTGGCTTTGTCGAATGCTCGCTAAGAGCGGGCGCTTGCCAGCGTGTAACGCTGGCTTGACGCGTCAATTCGTACTGGCATCCAACCGCCGCGCCCCAAGCTGTCGGATCGCCTCCACCATGGAATGCAGCCCGTTCCGCCGGTTGGCGGTGATGTGCTGTTCCAGCGCCAGTTCCTCGAAGATAGCCTGGATGTCGGTGTCCACGATTTCCTGCGGGGACTTGTCGGAGTAGATCATCAGCAGCACCGCGATCAGGCCGCGCACAATATGGGCGTCCGAGTCGCCCAGGAACCGGATCTGCTCGCCGTCCCCGGCCTCATCGGCGATCAGCCAAACCTGGCTCATGCAGCCGCGCACCTTGTTCTCGTCGCGGTAGGCCGTCTCGGGCAGCGGTTCGAGCTTGCGTCCCAGATCGATGATGAAGCGATAGCGCTCCTCCCAGTCCGGCAGCATCTCGAAGGTGTCTTTCAGTTGTTGCAGCTTGGTGTCCATGCGGTCGATTCTAACAACCGGCCGCCGGGACGCCGAATTCGATAGAATCGCGAGCCGATGAGCACTCACGAGCGAAAGTCCTGGCTGGCGATGCTGCGCGGCCTTGTGGTCGGCCTTCTGAGCCTGCCGATCCACGGTTATCGCGCGGTGATCTCCCCGCTGCTAGGCCCGCGCTGCCGCTATTATCCGAGCTGCTCGGCCTATGCGTTGGAGGCCCTACGGGTCCACGGACCGCTCCGGGGCGGATGGCTGGCCGCCCGGCGCATCACCCGCTGTCATCCGCTGCGCGAGGGCGGCCACGATCCGGTGCCGCCGGCGGATGCGTCGCGGTCGCCCAGACGGTAAGATGCCGCGGCGCAAAAAACCATGACCCAGTTTTCCGAACACAAGATGCTCGACATGCCCTCGCTGGACGCGGACATCCGCGGCTGGTGGGAGGCCGAGCGCGTGTTCGAACGTTGTGGCGAGGCGCGCCACGATGCACCCACCTTCACCTTCTACGAGGGCCCGCCCACCGCTAACGGCCGGCCGGGTATTCATCATGTGCTGGGCCGCACGGTCAAGGACACGTTCTGTCGCTACAAGACCATGCGCGGCTACCGCGTGGACCGCAAGGCCGGCTGGGACACCCACGGCCTGCCGGTGGAAATCGAGGTGGAGAAGGAACTCGGGCTACAGTCCCGCGAGGACATCGAGGCCTACGGCATCGCCGAGTACAACGCCGCCTGCCGGGAGTCGGTGCTGCGCTACAAGGCGCAATGGGACGATCTCACCCGGCGCATCGGCTACTGGGTGGACCTGGATGCGCCCTATGTCACCTTCGCCAACGAATACATCGAATCGGTCTGGTATCTGCTGAAAAAGCTCTGGGACCGGGGCCTGCTCTACAAGGGCCACAAGATTCACTGGTATTCGCCGGGCTCGGGGACGGTACTGTCCAGCCACGAAGTCAGCCTCGGCTACGAGGAAGTCCAGGACCCGAGCGTCACCATCCGCTTTCCGCTGGCGGGTGAGGCCAACAGCTTCTTCCTGGCCTGGACCACCACGCCCTGGACGCTGGTCTCCAATGCCGGCCTGGCGGTGGGTCCGGACCTGGATTACGTCAAGGTCCGGCCAACGGGTGAGGATGCTGCCGACGAGGTCCTGATACTGGCCGAAGCTGCGGCGCCGCGCCTGCTGGGCGAGAACTACGAGGTGATCGAGCGCCTGACCGGGCGCGATCTGGTCGACACCCGCTACACGCCGGTATTCGACCACTTTGCCGACCACCCCGAGGCCGGTTCGGCCTGGCGGGTGGTGCCGGCGGATTTCGTGTCCACCGAGGACGGCACCGGCATCGTCCACATCGCCCCGGCCTTCGGCGCCGACGACTACGCCACCGGCCAGGCCAACGGCCTGCCGCTGCTGAATCCCGTCGAGCGGGACGGCCACTTTGCCGCCGACTGGCCGCTGGTGGGCGGGCAGTGGTTCAAGGACGCCGACAAGACCATCGCCCGCGATCTGAAGGACCGCGGCCTGCTGTTCGCCCGCGACGTCACCGTGCACAACTACCCGCACGACTGGCGCAAGGGCACGCCGCTGATGAACTACCCGGTGGAGTCCTGGTTCGTGCGCACGTCCCCGCACAAGGACCGGCTGGTCGCCCTCAACGAGACCATCAACTGGTATCCGGCGCATGTCGGGCGCGGCCGCTTCGGCGACTGGCTGGCCAACAACGTGGACTGGGCGCTGTCGCGCCACCGCTACTGGGGCACGCCGCTGCCCATCTGGGTGTCGGATACCGACCCGTCCCACGTCGAGGTGATCGGCTCCATCGAGGAATTACGCGAAAAAGCCGGCGATGCGTTACCCGATGACGCCGACCTGGATCTGCACCGCCCGCACGTCGACGACATCACCTGGCCGGCACCCGGCGGTGGCACCATGCGGCGGGTGCCCGAGATCATCGACGTCTGGTTCGATTCCGGCGCCATGCCGTTCGCCCAGTGGCACTACCCGTTCGAGAATGCCGAGGCCTTCAAGGCCAACTTCCCGGCGGACTTCATCTGCGAGGGCGTGGATCAGACCCGTGGCTGGTTCTACACGTTGCACGCCATCGCTGCGCTCACCGAGGAATCGGTGGCCTTCCGCAACGTCGTGGTCAACGGCCTGCTGCTGGACGCCGGCGGCGAGAAGATGTCCAAGTCCAAGGGCAACACGGTGGACCCGTTCGAGGCCCTGGACACGCACGGCGCGGATGTCATCCGCTGGACCATGTTGGCGTCGAGCCCGCCCTGGGACAACACCAAGTACGCCGAGCGCAGCCTGCGCGATACCCGCGCCAAGGTGTTCGGCACGCTGGAGAACGTGTACGCGTTCTTCGCCACCTACGCCAACATCGACGGGTTCGACCCGGCGGCCGAGGCGCCCCCGGTGGCCGAACGCCCGGAGCTGGATCGCTGGATCCTGTCCCGCCTGCAGACGACGGCCGGCGAGGCCGTTGCCGCGATGGACGATTACAACCCCACCATTGCCGCCCGGGCAGTCGAGCGCTTCGTCGACGAACTGTCCAACTGGTATATCCGCCGCTCGCGGGAACGCTTCTGGGCCGGCGCCCGGGCCGACGAGGCCGATGCCGACGACAAGCGGGCCGCCTACCACACCACGCTGACCTGTCTGGCTGCGGTGGCCCGGTTGATGGCGCCGATCGCGCCGTTCTTCGCCGAATGGCTGTACCGCAACTTGGCGGTGGCGCCGGGCGAATCGGTGCATCTGGCGGCGTTTCCCGCGGCCGATGCATCTCTGCTCGATGCCGATCTGGAGCGCCGCATGGCGCTGGCGCGGGCCATCGTCGGCAACGTGCTGGCGCTGCGCAACGAGGCCGGCATCAACGTGCGCCAACCACTGTCGCGCATTCTGGTGGTGGAGGAACCGGCGGTGACCCGGGCCGATGTCGAAGCCGTGGCCGCGGTGGTGCGCGACGAGGTCAATGTGGACGCCATCGAATTCGTCGCTGGTACCGGCGATCTGGTCACCCGCAGTGCCAAACCCAATTTCAAGCAACTCGGCAAGCGGCTGGGCAAGCTGATGCGCCCGGTCGCCCAGGCGGTGGCCGAACTCACCGACGAGCAGATCGACGAATACCTGCGGGACGATTGCCTGACGCTGACTATCGCCGATCACCCGGTGGAACTGGACGAGGGCGACCTGCTGATCGAGGCCGAGGGCGTCGAGGGCTGGCTGGTAGGCCGCGAGGACGGCGTTACCGTGGCCCTGGACGGCGCCATCACGCCGGCGTTGCGTCAGCGTGGCCTGGCCCGCGAAGTGGTTAACCGTATTCAGCGCCTGCGCAAGAGCGCCGACTTTCACGTGGCCGACCGCATCGACGTGCAGTTCGCCGCCGACGCCGAGCTGGCCGCGGCCATCGATGCCCATCGTGACTGGGTTTCGGGCGAAGTGCTCGCGGTCAGTCTGGAAGCCGGCGACGCGCCGGCCGGCGAAGCCTGCGAAACGTTCGATATCGACGGTCTGAAACTGGTGGTCGGCCTGAGTCGTCGGCAGCTCGAACAGGCCGGTTGAAACCGGCCCTACGCCCTCATCCAGCCAGTGACGATTCCTCGTAGGGCGCGATTCATCGCGCTGGTTTCAATGCCCGTATTGGCACGAGAAGGCTGACACGCTGGCTTTGATTGCGCTATACTAGGCGGCTATCGCCGGCCCGCGGCAATTCGGCAACCAGACAACCAGAGCAGCGACAATGAGACAGGATATCCACCCCAACTACCGCCCGGTCGTGTTCAAGGACATCTCCGGCGAGCTGGCGTTCATGACCCGCTCCACCGCCCAGACCAACGACACCATCGAGTGGGAGGACGGCAAGGAATATCCGCTGGTCAAGCTGGACGTGTCCAGCGCCACCCACCCGTTCTACACCGGCAAGCAGACCATCATGGACGCTACCGGTAAGGTGGAGCGCTTCCGTCAGCGCTACGGCATGGGCAAGAAGTAGCACCGAACTACCTGTTTTCGACTATCGGACGGCGCGCCTCGGTGCGCCGTCTTTCGTTGTGAGACTCCCATGACTGTCGTCACCCGCTTCGCCCCGTCTCCCACCGGCTATCTGCACGTGGGTGGGGCCCGCACCGCGCTGTATTCCTGGCTGCATGCCCGTCAGGCGGGCGGCACCTTCCGCCTGCGTATCGAGGACACCGACCGCGAGCGTTCTACGCCGGAAGCGGTGCAGGCCATTCTCGACGGCATGGCCTGGCTGGGGCTGGATCACGACGGCGCCATTGAATACCAGACCGATCGCTCTGATCGCTACCGCGCGCTGATCGGGCAGTTGGTCGAGGCCGGCCACGCGTATCCCTGCTACAGCAGCGCCGAGGAAGTGGAGGCCATGCGCGAGGCCGCCCGCGCCCGCGGCGACAAGCCCCGCTACGACGGTACCTGGCGCCCGGCACCGGGCAAGGTGCTGCCGGAACCGCCGGCCGGGGTCGATCCCGTGATCCGCTTCGCCACGCCGCAGGCGGGTGAAACCGTCATCCACGATCTGGTCAAGGGCGATCTCACCCTGCCCAACAGCGAGCTGGACGATCTGGTGATCGCCCGCGGCGACGGCACCCCCACGTACAACTTCTGCGTGGTGGTGGATGACATGGACATGGGCATCACCCATGTCATCCGCGGTGACGACCACGTCAACAACACGCCGCGCCAGCTGGCCATCCTCAAGGCGCTGATCGCCATCGGCGCGGCGGGCGAGCACGCGGAACCGCCGCATTACGCCCACGTGCCCATGATTCTGGGCGCCGACGGCAAGCGGCTGTCCAAGCGCCACGGCGCGGTCAGCGTCATGGCTTATCGCGAGCAGGGCATCCTGCCGCAGGCGCTGCTCAATTACCTGGTCCGTCTCGGCTGGGCCCACGGCGATCAGGAAATCTTCTCGCTCGACGAGATGCTGGCGCATTTCGACATCGCCCGCGTGCAGGGCGGGGCCGCCACCTTCGATCCCGCCAAACTGCTCTGGGTCAATCAGGAACACATCAAGAGCACGCCGGCCGACGCGCTGGCCGACGAGTTCACCTGGCACCTGAGCCAGCAGGGCATTGACCCCGCGGACGGCCCGCCCGTCACGGATGTCATCGAGGTACTGCGGGAGCGTGCCCAGACGCTGGTGGAAATGGCCGACAAGGCCGCCATGTTCTACCGGCCGGTCACCGGCTATGAGGACAAGGCGGTGAAAAAGCACGGCAAGCCGCCCGCCGCCGACCGTCTGGCCGAGGTGCACGCCGCGTTGTCCGCGCTGGAAGACTGGCAGCCCGAGGCCATCCACGCCGCGGTCCACCGGGTAGCCGAGCAGGCCGAGGTCGGCCTGGGCAAGGTGGCGCAGCCGATCCGGATCGCGGTCAGCGGCACGGCGGTGTCGCCACCGATCGATCAGACGTTGTGGTTACTGGGACGGGAGGAATCGCTGGCGCGGCTGACCGCGGGCATGGCCTGGCTGCGCGAGGCCGGTCAGGGCAGCGGCTGAGCTCGGCCGGGTGCGCTCGGTGCTATCGGCGCCGTTCCATGATCAGCGCCACCATCACCATCACCGGCACGATTTCCAGGCGGCCGGTCCACATCAGCAGCATTGCCACCAGCTTGCCGCCGGCGGGCAGGGTGTCGTAGTGGATGGCGCCGGCCGACATGCCGGTGTTGGACTGGATGGCGAATACCTCGAACAGGGTGCTGCCCAGCGGTGTATCCGCCGGCACGAAATGCAGCATGGCGAACAGCCCGGCCAGCGCCACCAGCAGCCAGCCGATGGTCAGGGTGGCCGCCGCGCGCACCCGCTCGTCGGCCTCGGCCCGGGTCAGGGCCTCGCCGTCCATCATGTACCGCATCACCTGATGGGGTGAGCGGGCCGCCGCGGTCAGACTCCAGCCGATGGCCTTGAACAGGGTTACCAGCCGCGCGAGTTTCAGCCCGCCGCTGGTGGAGCCGGCCATCGCCCCGAGCGTGACCGCCAGCGTCAGCAGCATCAGGGTCAGCGGGGGCCAGGCCGATATGTCGCCGTGGGCAAAGCCCGCGGTGGTCACCGCCATCACCCAGACGAACAGGCTTTCCGACCAGGCGATGTCCGGCGCCGCCAGGGCATTCTCCAGCGTGATCAGCAGCCCGCCGCCAAGCAGAATCCACCAGAAGCTGCGAACCTCCAGGCCGCTGAACAGTCCGCGCCCGCTGCGGATGACTCGGTAGTGCAGGGCAAAGCCGATGGCGCCCATGATGGTGATCAGCCCGTAGGCAAGTTGTCTGGCCGGTCCGGCCGCGGTAATCGGATCGGCGGCCACTGTGAAGCCGCCGGTGGCGATGGCGGTCATGCCGTGATTCACCGCCTGCCACAGCGGTTCGCCCAGCAGCCACAGCAGGCCGATGGCCAGCGCGGTATAGGCCAGATAGATCGACCATATTGCCTGCACGGTGGCGCGTACCGAGGGCAGGATCTTCTGGCGGCGGGCCTCGGAGCGGTACAACGAAAGCGCGCTCTGATGGGTGGGCAGCACCGAGAGCATGATCACGATCACCCCCACCGCGCCCACCCATTCGCTGAAGCTGCGCCACCACTGCAGATAAGCCGGCAGCGTGGCCGGATCGGCCGCCAGACTGATGCCGGTGGTGGTGAAGCCCGACAGCGATTCGAACAGCGCATCCAGCGGCTGGGTGTAGGCAACGTGGCCGGACAGGTAGAACGGCAGCGCCCCCACCGTTGATACCGCCAGCCAGGACAGCGCCGCGATCAGGAAGGCGTGTCGTCGCTGGGTTTCCGCCGCGTCGCGGCACAACCAGAACAGCAGTTGCCCCAGTGCCAGGGCGCCGACGCAGGTCACCGCCATTGCCCCGACGCCGGTCGTCTCGCCGAACAGCAGGGCGACGGGAATGGACAGGGCGGCCATCGCCGCCGGCACGTGCAGGAGCATGCCGATGCCGCGCAGCACCGGCCCGTGGGCGCCGCCGGCGGCGGCGCGGATCACGAATCGGCGCCGTTCAGGCGTGACAGCACATCCTGTGATGTTCTCCGGGACGTGAACACGATCACGCGGTCGCCACCCTGCAAACGGGTCTGCCCCCGGGGGAAGAAGTGCTCGTCGTCGCGGCTGACGGACACCACTACCAGATCCTCCGGCAGCGCGTCGTCGGCCTTGAGTTCCGCCAGGCTGGCGGCCAGCAGCGGCGAATCCGCCGACAGCGTCAGCTCGAACAACTGCTGGCGACCGGCCAGGGTGGTGACGTCCTCGGCATCCGGGTACAGCACGAGATCGAGCAGATGCTGGGCCACGAGCACCTCCGGGTCCACCATCACGCGGATGCCCAGCCGTTCGAACAGCTGGGTGTGCGACTTGTGGTTGACCACGCTGGTCAGGCTGTCGATGCCGGCCTCCTGACCCAGCACCATGGCCATCAGGTTGGCGGCATCGTCGCTGGTGGCGGCAATCAGGGCGTCGGCGCGCGTGCCGCCGGCCTCCTCGAATACGTCATCCTCGGTGATCGAGGCGTGCAGCACCAGTGCGTCATGCCGCCGGGCACAACTCTCGGCCGTGGCTTCGTCGGACTCGACCAGGACCACGTTGTGACCGTCCTTGAGGGCCAGCCCGACCAGGCTGTCGCCGACCGGGCCGCCCCCCACCACGATGATGTGCACTATGTTGCCTGCCTTGTATCAGCGCGGCCGTCGCCGCCGGACCGGGAATACGGTAGCAGAACGGCCCGGCGGCCGGCCGGTATCAACCCAGGTCGCGGGGAACCAGTCAGAGGTTCCTAGGCAGCCAGGCGTGCCTCGACAAGATCGCGGATCTTTTCGCCCACGGCGCGGGCCGAGGCCGGGTTCTGGCCGGTCACCAGGCGGTCGTCGACCGACACCTGTTCCTGCCAGTTGTCGCCGGCCTCGTGGATGGCGCCGCGCTCGACCAGGGCCGAGGCCAGCAGGAAGGGCACCACCTGGTCCAGTTCCACCGCACGTTCCTCCTCGTCGGTGAACACCGATACCCGCTTGCCGTCCACCAGCCAGCGGCCATCCTCGGTCTTCACGTTGAGCAGGGCCGCCGGCCCGTGGCAGACCGCGGCCACCACGCCGCCCTGGGCGTCCACCGTGCGGGTCACCTCGGCCAGCGAGGGGTTCTCGGGCAGGTCCCACATGGTGCCGTGGCCGCCGGGGAAGTAGATGCCGGCGTAGCGGCTGGGGTCGATCTGGTCCGCGGACAGGGTGCCGCCCAGCTTGTTGTTGACGATCTCGTCCTCGAGGAAGCGCTTGTTGACCGGGTCGTCGGCGTCACGGCTGCCCGGATCCATGGGCACCTGGCCGCCCTTGGGGCTGGCGAACTCGATGATGAATCCCGCTTCCGCCAGTACGTAGTAGGGCTGTGCCACCTCGGCCAGGTGATAGCCGGTGGGGTTGCCGGTGTCCCCGAGCGTGTCGTGGCTGGTAATGACGAACAGCACGCGCTTGTCGTTCATGGTCGATCCTTCTTGCCGGTGAGTCAGTGTCAGGAGGTGGGGATGATCCCTGCCTCGATCAAGCGCGGGAGGCGCGCTTGCGGTCGGTCTCGGTCAGCCCGGACTTGCGCAGCCGGATTGCCGCCGGGGTGATTTCCACCAGTTCATCCTCGTTGATGAACTCCAGCGCCTGTTCCAGGCTGAGGCGGATCGGCGGCGACAGGTTCAGGGCGTCGTCCTTGCCGGACGCGCGCACGTTCGTCAGCTGCTTGCCCTTGAGGGCGTTCACGGTCAGGTCGTTGTCGCGGTTGTGGATACCCACCACCATGCCTTCGTAGACCTCCTCGCCCGAGCCCACGAACAGCCGGCCGCGCTCCTGCAGGTTGAACAGGGCGTAGGCCAGGGCCTTGCCGGTGGCGTTGGCGATCAGCACGCCGTTGATGCGTTCGGCGACGGCGTCCTCCACGCGCGGCCCGTAGTGGTCGAACACGTGGTAGAGCAGGCCTGTGCCGGAAGTGGCCGAGGCAAATGCCGTGGCGAAGCCGATCAGCCCGCGGGCCGGCATGTGGTAGAGCAGCCGCACACGGCCGCGGCCGTCCGGATTCATGGACTGCATCTTGCCGCCGCGCTCGGCCAGCATCTGGATCACGGTGCCCTGGTCGTCGGACTCCACGTCGGCCACCACTTCTTCCCAGGGCTCCTGCAACTGGCCGTCGACCTCCCGCACGATCACCTGTGGCCGCGAGATCGCCAGTTCATAGCCCTCGCGGCGCATGTTCTCCAGCAAGATGCCCAGGTGCAGCAGGCCCCGCCCGGATACCCGGAAACGGTCCGGGTCCTCGGTGGCTTCCACCCGCAGGGCCACGTTGGTCTTGAGCTCCCGTTCCAGGCGCTCGCGGATCTGCCGGCTGGTGAGGTACTTGCCTTCCTTGCCGGCGAACGGCGACTTGTTCACCCCGAAGGTCATGCTCATGGTCGGTTCGTCCACCGACAGCGTCGGCAGGGTTTCCGGCACTTCCGGGTCGCACAGGGTTTCGGAAATGCCCAGGTCCTCGATGCCGGTGACGGCGACGATGTCGCCCGCACTGGCCTGCTCGACCTCCACCCGGTCGAGCCCGAGGAAGCCGAAGATCTGCAGGATCCGGCCCTGACGGGGCTTGCCGTCGCGATTGAGCACGGTCACCGGGCTGTTCGAGGTGATCTGCCCGCGGCGCACCCGGCCGGTGCCGATCACGCCCTTGTAGCGGTCGTAGTCGAGCGAGGAAACCTGCATCTGGAACGCGCCCTCGGCGATCACTTCAGGCGGCTGTACCCGGTTGACGATGGTTTCGAACAGCGGCTCCATGTCGCCACTGCGCACGTCGGGGTCGAGGCCGGCATAGCCCTGCAGGGCCGAGGCGTAGACGGTCACGAAATCCAGCTGTTCGTCGCTGGCGCCGAGGCGGTCGAACAGATCGAAGGTCTCGTTGAGCACCCAGTCCGGCCGGGCGCCGGGGCGGTCGATCTTGTTGATCACCACGATCGGTTTCAGGCCCAGCGCGAAGGCTTTGCTGGTCACGAACCGCGTCTGCGGCATGGGGCCGTCCACCGCGTCCACCAGCAGCAGGACCGCGTCCACCATCGACAGCACCCGCTCGACTTCGCCGCCGAAATCGGCATGGCCGGGGGTATCGACGATGTTGATCCGGTAGCCGTTCCAGTCGATGGCGGTGTTCTTCGACAGGATGGTGATGCCGCGCTCCTGTTCCAGCGCGTTGGAGTCCATCACCCGCTCGGTTTCCGCGCCGCGGCCCTCCAGGGTGCCGCTGGCGCGCAGCAGCTTGTCCACCAGCGTGGTCTTGCCGTGGTCGACGTGGGCGACGATGGCGATATTGCGGACGTGGTCACTCATGACGGTTGGGAACTCGGGTCGGACAATAAAAATCGGGCCGACGCAAGGCGCCGGCCCGATCACGGGTAGGGGTGCTGTGCGCGGGTCAGGCCGGGACCATGGCCTTCCGCAGTTTCTGAATCGCGCTGTTTTCCAGCTGCCGGATACGCTCGGCGGACACGCCGTACTTCTGGCCCAGTTCGGCCAGGCCGGTCTTGCCATCCTCGTTGAGCCAGCGGCTGTTGAGGATGTCGCGGCTACGATCATCCAGCGTGGTCAGGGCCCGCGACAGATTGCCGTGCTGGTGGCTTTCCCAGTCGCCGTTCTCGACCCCGGCGGCGGGATCATATTCCTCGCCGGTGGCCAGATAGTCCTCGGGCGAGTACACGTTCTCGTCGTCGCCCGCGGTGGGCAGCGCGTTGTAGGACACATCGCTGCCGGACAGTCGGCGTTCCATCTGCAGCACCGTCTCGGGCTTGACGCCGAGGTCGTCGGCCACGGCCTTGACCTCCTTGTCGTTGAGCCAGCCGAGCCGCTTCTTGGCGCTGCGCAGGTTGAAGAACAGCTTGCGCTGGGCCTTGGTGGTGGCCACCTTGACGATGCGCCAGTTGCGCAGGATGAATTCGTGAATCTCGGCCCGGATCCAGTGCACGGCGAAGGAGATCAGCCGTACGCCCACGTCCGGGTCGAAGCGCTTGACCGCCTTCATCAGGCCCACGTTGCCTTCCTGGATAAGATCACCCAGCGGCAGGCCATAGCCGGCGTAGCCGCGGGCCACGTGAACCACGAAGCGCAGGTTGGACAGCACCAGCGTCTGGGCCGCCTCGAGATCGCTGTCGTCGCGCAGGCGGCGCGCCAGACGCTGTTCCTCGTCCATGTCCAGCACCGGAATGCCGGACACCGCCTGGACATAGGCCCCGAGGCTGCCGGATTGCGGCGCCGGCAGTCGCTGGCTGTGCAGTTTGATTGCGTTGGCAGTTGTCATGATGTTTTCAAAGCCTCCGTAAGGGACTTTTCCTGATGCCCTGAATATAGCAGTTAACGCCCGAAATCTCCACTGCTTGAGACCGCGGCCGCCCGGGGGAGTTCCGCGCCGCACCATCCCGCAAGCGATTGATTTGCAATTTGAATGATGGGTATTTGTCGAGCCTATCGTGGCTCGATGGCACGCAGGTGACGGCCCACCGTCCAGGCCGAGCCCAGCCAGCCCAGCAACACCCCGCTGAGGATCAGGAAACCGCTTTCCCGCCAGCTCAGCCAGGCCATGCCGGCGTCGTTGCCATACAGGCTCACCAGCCGCTCCACCGGGCCGGACAGGGCCAGCAGGCAGATCGACAGCAGCAGCCAGGCCAGCAGGCCGCCGCCGAACCCGTACCAGAAACCGCTGTAGAGAAACGGCCGGCGCACGAAGCCGTCCGGGGCCCCCAGCAGCTTCATGATGGCGATTTCCTCGCGCCGGTTCTCGATGTCCAGCCGGATGGTGTTGCCCACGATGAATACCACCGCAAAGGCCAGCAGCACCGCGATCAGCCCCACCGCCCGCCGGGCCACGTCGAGTACCGCATAGAGCCGTTTCAGCCAGGCCTGATCCAGCCGGGCCTGATCCACTTCCGGACGTTCACCCAGGGCCTCGATCAGCCCGCTGACGCCGTCGGCGTCGAGATTCGGCGAGGGCTGCAGGGTGATGACCGCCGGCAGCGGATTATCCGCCATGGCGTCGATGGCCTCGCCGAAGCCGGACAGCTGGCGGAACTCCGCCAGTGCCTCCTCGCGGGAGATGAAGCGGGTGCCGGCGATGTCTTTGCGTTCGGCCAGACTGGTGGCCAGCGCCCGGCCCTGTTCGGCGTCAACATCGCCTTTCAGGAACAGCGAGGCCTGCACCGTGTCCTGCCACTGATAGGACAGGGCGTCGAGCTGGGTCAGCAGCAGCCGCAGACCGCCGGGCAGGGCCAGGGTGATGCCGATCACGCAGGCGGTGAGCAGGCTGGCCACGGGGGTACGGTAGAGCCGCCCCAGGCTGTCGATCAGGTCCCGGGCGTGCTGCTGCGCCAGCCGGGTCGGGGCGAGCTGGGTTTCGCGCTTGTCGCGGGCCATCTCAGGCAGCCACCCGGCCGTGATCCAGGGCGATGCGCCGGTAGCCCAGCGATTCCACCAGCGCGATGTCGTGGGTGGCGATCAGCACGCTGGTGCCGGCCTCGTTGAGGCGGGCGAACAGACGCATGATTTCGGCCGACAGGGCCGGGTCGAGATTACCGGTGGGCTCGTCGGCCAGGATCAGATGCGGCCGGCCCACCACCGCCCGGGCAATACCCACCCGCTGCTGCTCGCCGCCGCTCAGCGTGATCGGCCGTTTGCGTTCGTGGGAGAGCAGGCCGACGGTATCCAGCGCCGCGCGCGTCCGCCGCACGATGTCGGCATGGCGCATGCCCCGGATCACCAGCGGCAGGGCCACGTTGTCGAACACGGTGCGGTCGAACAGCAGGTTGTAGTCCTGAAAGATCAGCCCCACCCGCTGGCGGTAGCGCGGCACGCCGGCGCGGCCGATGCGGGCCAGATTCTTGCCGTTGACGATCACCTGACCATGGGTGGGCCGCTCGATCAGGCCGATCAGCTTGAGCAGGGTGGACTTGCCGGCGCCGGAATGGCCGGTCAGGAACGCCATTTCCTGGCGGCCGAGACTGAGGTCCACGCCTTCCAGCGCGATCTGCCCGCCGGGGTAGCGCTTGGCCACCTGATGGAATTCGACGATGTTCAAGGTTTCACGTGATGGATGCTTGGTAAGTCGATTTGTGGGTAGTCACCGTTTCAAGTCAGCCTGCGACCGAGTCCCGAGTCCCGAGTCCCGAGTCCCGAGTCCCGAGTCACGCGCCCCGGCCATCGAACAGCGCCTCCATGAACTCGCCGGCATTGAAGGGTCCCAGGTCCTCCACGCTCTCGCCGACTCCCACGAAACGGATCGGCAGGGCCAGCCGCTGGGCGATGGCGAACACGATGCCGCCGTGGGCGCTGCCGTCCAGCTTGGTCAGGGTCAGGCCGGTCAGCCCCATGGCGTCGTGAAAGGCCACCGCCTGCTGCAGCGCATTGCCGCCGGCGGTGGCGTCCACCACCAGCATGATCTCGTGCGGGGCGTACTCGTCCAGCTTGCCCAGCACGCGCTTGATCTTGCGCAGCTCCTCCATGAGGTTGTTCTGCGTATGCAGCCGGCCGGCGGTGTCGGCGATCAGCACGTCGGTACCGCGGGCCTTGGCGGCGGAAAAGGCGTCGAACACCACTGACGCCGGGTCCGAGCCGGTGGCCTGGGCGATCACCGGCACGTCCACCCGCCGGCCCCATTCCTGCAACTGCTCCACCGCCGCGGCGCGGAAGGTGTCGCCGGCCGCCAGCATCACCGATAGCCCCTGGTCGCGGAACTTCTGCGCCAGTTTGCCGATCGTGGTGGTCTTGCCCGCGCCGTTGACGCCGACCATGAGGATCACGAACGGCCGGGTGTGATCGGGAATGGTCAGCGGCTCGTCGGCCGAGGCCAGGAGGGTGCCCAGGTGCTCGTGCAGGGCCTCGCCCACGTCCCGGCGGGTGCGCAGCCTGCCGCCGTCGAACATCGTCTGCAGCCGATCCACCACCTGCGCGGTGGCGGCCACGCCGAGGTCCGCTAGCAGCAGCTGGGTTTCCAGTTCGTCGATGGCGTCCTGGTCCACCGTCTCGCCCGGCAGCAGGTTGCGCAGGTCGTAGGTCAGCCAGGAATCGCCCCGGTTGAGGCGGGCCCGCATCCGGGTGAGAAACCCGGGCTGGCGGATTGAACGGACGGGATCGGCGTTGGCCATGGAACTAGCGATGGGCTCGGGAAACGGAAGGCGAACGAATGGTATCAGGCGGCCAGTTCGGCAAACGCCGCGTCGGCCGCTTCCAGCGTGGCGTCCAGTTCCACCGCGCCGTGGGCGGCCGATACGAAGCCGGCCTCGAATGCCGAAGGCGCCAGATACACGCCGCGCCGGAGCATGGCGTGGAAAAATGCCTTGAATGCCTCGGCATTGCAGGCGGCCACGTGCTCGAACCGGGTGATCGGGCGCTGGTCAGTAAAGAAGATGCCGAACATCGCGCCCGCCTGCTGGGTGGTCAGCGGCACGCCGTGCCGGCGGGCGGCGGCCTCCAGGCCTTCGCACAGACGGCGGGTGGTGTCGGCCACCCGGTCATGGAAGCCCTCGGCCGAGATCGCGGTGAGGGTGGCCAGCCCGGCGGCCATGCCCAGCGGATTGCCCGACAGCGTACCGGCCTGATAGATCGCCCCGGTCGGGGCCAGGCCGTCCATCACCGCGCGGGGGCCACCCACCGCGCCGACCGGCATGCCGCCACCCACGATCTTGCCCAGGGCAGTCACGTCCGGGGTGACGCCGAAATGGCCCTGGGCACCGCCCAGCGACACGCGAAAGCCGGTCATCACCTCGTCGAACACCAGCAAGGCGCCGTAGCGGTCGCACAGCTCGCGCAGGCCTTCCAGGAAGCCGTCGACGGGCGGCACGCAGTTCATGTTGCCGGCCACCGGCTCCACCATCACGCAGGCAACGTCCTCTGGATTGGCCTCGAAGATCGCGGCCACCGAGTCCAGGTCGTTGTATTCGGCGGTGAGGGTGTCCGCGGTGACGCCGGCCGGGATGCCGGGTGACGCCGGCAGGCCGAGTGTCAGCGACCCGGAGCCGGGTTTGACCAGCAGCGCATCCACATGGCCGTGATAGTTGCCGGCGAACTTGATCACCTTGTCCCGGCCGGTGTGGCCGCGGGCCAGCCGCAGGGCGGTCATGGCCGCCTCGGTGCCGGAATTGACCATGCGCACCGCCTCGATCGACGGCACCAGTTCGCAGATCTTTTCGGCCAGCCGGATCTCGAGTTCGCAGGGGGCGCCGAAGGACAGGCTCCTGGCCGCCTGCGCCTGCACCGCCTTCACCACATCCGGGTGGGCGTGGCCCAGAATCATCGGCCCCCAGGAGCCGACATAATCGACGTAGCGGTTGCCGTCCACGTCGAACAGCCAGGCCCCCTCGGCCCGGTCGATGAACGGCGGCGTGCCGCCCACCGAGCTGAACGCCCGCACCGGCGAGTTCACGCCGCCCGGGATCACGCGGCGGGCGGCATCGAACAGGTCGCTGGAACTTGGCATGAAGTTGGTCCTTCAGTCGGTTGGAAACAGGGCGCGCAGTTGGCGCACCGTGGCGGCCGGATCGGCGCTGGCGAATAGGGCGTGGCCCACGCACAACCAGTGGGCACCCGCGGCCACCAGTTCGCCGCCATTGTCCGGATTGATGCCGCCGATGGCCACAATCGGCCGGTCGAAACGCGCCCGGGCCCGAGTCAGCACGGCTGGGTCGGCCGGCGGCGCATGGGGCTTGGTCTGCGACACGAAGAAGCGCCCGAAGCTCAGGTAATCGGCCCCCTGATCGTCGGCCCGCGCGGCATGATCCAGACTGTCGTGGCAGGTGGCGCCGATCAGCGCGTCCGGGCCCAGCGTCTTGCGGGCCTCTACAATCGGCGTGTCACCCAGGCCCAGATGAATGCCGTCGGCCTGCCGCGCTGCGCTCAGGTCGTCGTTGATCAGCAACGGCACCCGGTGCGCCCGGCAGCTTTCGCCCAGCTTGGTACGCCAGGCGGCGTCGGTGCGCCGGCGCTTGTCGCGCAGTTGCAGCAGGCCGATGCCGGCCGCCAGCACATCGCGGGCCATGAACAGCGCCCGATCCGGGGCGATGGTATCCAGATCGAGCAGCGCGTAGACGCCGCCACCGGCCAGCACGGTCAAGGCCCGCGGCGGGGCAGGCGGCCCGGGATCATCTGGCCGCCGCCCGGCATGAAACCGGCCGCCAGCGCATCCGCCACGTATTGCTGCGCCGCGGCCACCGCGGCGGGGACGTCATCGCCGGCGGCCAGGCGGGCGGCGGCCGCCGCCGCCAGAGTGCAGCCGGAGCCGTGGAAACGATGCGGCTGCCGCGGCCAGTGGAAGCGCCGGACCGGTTCGCCGTCGTGGAACAGCGAGTTGACGACGGTATCGCCGGGCTCGTCGCCGCCGGTGATCAGCACCCAGCCTTCGTGTCCCCGCGACAGTTGCCGGCCGCAGTCGTCCAGATCGGCCGCGTCCGGGCACAGCAGGCGCGCCTCGCCCGCGTTGGGGGTGCTCAGGGTGGCTGTGGGCAGCAGCACGTCGATCAGTGCCCGCGCCACCGGGTCCGCCGCCAATTGACCGCCGCCGCCGGCGCGCAGAACCGGGTCGACCACCAGCGGTATGGCCGGCCGGGCCTGTTGGAAGTCGGCGATGCTGCGGGCCTGGTCGGGACTGCCCAGCAGCCCCACCTTGATGGCGGCGAACGGCATGTCCGCGGTGAGGGTGTCCAGCATGGCGGCGAAGCGCTCGTCGGGAACCGGCCAGACCTCGTAGGCGTCACGCGTGTCCTGGCGGGTCAGGGCGGTCAGCACGCCGGCCGGATGCGCGCCCAGCGCGCCGATCGCTTCCAGATCAGCCTGAAAACCCGCACCGCCGCTGGGATCGTGCCCGGACAGGACGAGGACATTCGGGGGCGCGGTCATGGCTCGATCATAGCAGCGGGCCGCGCAATTATGCACAGCGGCTGACCGTTGCAGCCGGCTTGTCTGTCCAGGTTTCGGCGGATCGCCTGTACAGGCCGTAACTGATTGATTTTAATACCCTGTGAACCTGTGGTTACAATTTCGCCGCTTAGGCGGAACCCCCGGTAAAACGCCCACTTCGGCGTGTCTTCCCAACTGTGTCCACAAAGTTATCCACAGCTTCTGTGAACTACCCGATCGACCTGTTCACGATCAGTCAGTTAGCTGGTCTAATTCATCGAATCTCTGGCTGACGATTCGCCCTGTCCGCGAATCGATCAACGGTTATGCACATTCCATCGGCTGGACACAAGGGGGCGATTTTTGCTGCAGTGCATCGAGAGGCATGCGCGGCGAATAAGCGAACTCGCTGAAATAAAATAATATTTTCCGATTCTGCAGAGATTGGGCGTTCAAGCCCAATCGCCGGAATCCCGCGGATCATCGAGCCCGTCGAGACTTATCCCCAATTTCATCCACAGGCGGAATCGCCGCGCAGCGCCGCGCGGGCCGCGGGAACCCGATGAACCCGGGTTTTCAGGTGGCCATTTCCACCCAGCCGGAACGCGCGGTAGCCCGGCGCGCCGGCATGGTCCATCACCGGACGTTCGCTGCGCGGACGAAACTGCCGGGTTACCGCGGGGGTGGTGATCTGACGACAGCCCAGCACGCACCGGTCGCTACTGTGATGCACATGGCCGCCGATCAGGGCGCGGACCTGTGGTCGGGCGGCGAGTGCCGACAGCAGCGCATCGCCATCGGCCAGTCGCATCGCATCCAGCCACTCCGCGCCTACCGGGCCGGCCGGGTGGTGGCAGGCGACCAGCGCGGGCGTGTCGGTTGACCGGTCGAGGGCATCCAGCAGGGCGGCCATCTGGCGCTGACCCAGCCGGCCGGCCGGCGAACCCGCGATGCGCGAATCCAGCAGATGGAGTTGCCAGTCACCGATCGGCACCGGCCCACGCAGCCCGATACCGGTCAGATGCCGTTTTATGGCAGCCGGGTCGTCATGATTGCCGGGAATGGCCCAGACGGGGCAGGGAAGGTTGGCGAACTGTCGCGCCAGCCGCTGGTAACCCGCAGGCGTTTCGTCGTGGACCAGATCCCCGCTCAGCACCACCCCGTCCGGCGCGGGGTAGCGCTGGCGCACATCCATCAGCACCGCATCCAGCGCCGCCTGGTTGTGGCAGCCCCCAAGCGCCTCGGCCGGATCGGCCAGCAGGTGGAGATCGGTAAGCTGTATCAGCAGGGCGGAAGTCGGCATCGGCGGATGCTCCGGCTGGGCTCGGCCCCGTCAGATGACTGCGAAGCGCGGCGGCGGCGGTGGTGACGTCGCCCGGCCACGCGGGCAGGCTGTGGGCCGGATTGTGACCTCGGGAGAATGCCATGTCTCAACGCAGCATCGGATTGACGCCGGCCCTGCACGACTATCTCTGCACCAACGGCCTGCGGGAATCGGCGCTGGCAGCCGCGCTGCGCGCCGAAACCCGCCAGCGCAGCGATGCCAACATGCAGATCGCCCCCGAACAGGGGCAGCTCATGGCCCTGCTGTTGCGCCTGATAGGTGCCCGCCGCGGCATCGAGATCGGCGTCTATACCGGTTACAGCGCCCTGTGCATGGCCGAGGCACTGCCCCGTGACGGTCACTTGCTGGCCTGCGACATCAACTCCGACACCACCGCCATCGGCCAGACCTACTGGGCCCGGGCCGGGGTGGCCGATATTGTCGACCTGCGCATTGCCCCCGCCCTGGAAACCCTGGATGCCGAAGTCCGCGCCGGCCATCTGGCCAGTTACGACTTCGCCTTCATCGACGCCGACAAGATGGGCACCATCGACTACTACGAGCGCTGCATGGCCCTGGTCCGCCCCGGTGGCCTGATCATGCTGGACAACACCCTGTGGGACGGCCGTGTTGCCGACGACAACTGCGACGATGAATCCACCGAAGCCATCCGTGCCGCCAACCGACACATCGCGGCGGACGACCGGGTGGATATCGCCATGGTGCCGATCGCCGACGGCCTCACGCTGGCATATCGCCGGTAACGGGTCCGGCGTCGGAGTTTGCATCGCCGATCCCGGGAAATCCCCCCGTTTCGAGCTGAATCCGAGTTAGCCAATGGCCTGGTTGCATTCCCCAAAACGGTTTCGATAGGCTCGAATCATCGGAGTAATTCCGATATTTACAAACTCAATTCACGCGATATAGAGGAGATCGGGGGATGAAACCAATCAAACTGTTTCTCGTCACCGTTCTGAGCCTGTTCGCGGTTGCGGCTACGGCTGCCGTGAACATCAATACTGCCAGCAAGTCGGAGCTGACAACGCTCAATGGCGTTGGCGATGTGCTCGCACAGGGCATTATCGATCAGCGCGAGGCAGAGGGCGATTTCGAGACCAAGGCCGAGGTCATGCAGGTCGACGGCATCGGCGAAAAGACGCTGGAGTCAATTCGCGACGACATCACCGTCGGCGGCGAATGATTCGGTCGAAGTTCTAGCTGCCACAACAAAGCCCGCCGGCCATCCGGCGGGCTTTTTCTTTGGGCGGATTCCCCGCGCCGTCGCGAGAATTGGGAGCCTCACGTCGTGAGGGACGATCTTCGGTTAGTCACGGGTAATCAGCGCCTGTTCGGGGAGGCTGTCTACTGGCAGTGGATTATTTCGTCGAAAGCCTTCTTGCGACGCGCCCATCGATTGTCGGCACGCTAATTCTCGCAGACGAAGATGTCTTACATCTGTCAAGCCGCCCAATGCGAAACGAGTTTCTGCTCGCCCGGTTAGCTGGACTGATTAGCCAAACTGATCACCCTAGATGTGGTTTTGTCGGAAGATTTGTTTCTTTGCCAAACTTCGAAATGGGGACTTTGAAAGATCAACTTATAGCGACGCCACTGGGTTGCGAACCGCTGATCCTTCATGAAAAAGGAGAGGTAGTCAAAAGTCAGTGATCTGTCGAAGTAGGGTTTGTTCTCTCGCACGTCGATGAACACTGTTTTCGGGTCACCGGCCAAGAAATCTTCGACTGTGCTTTGGCGTGCGAACTCAAGAATCTCAGAAACACGCTTCCGCGTGCTTTCGGCAAGTGGTTCGCTTTCTAGGCGATTGATGCTGCCCGGGATCAGCCATAGAGCTGAATAGCGGCTAGTTGGTGTTGCATCCTGAGCGTTCGCCATGGGGAACGTCAGGGATACCTGACTAGTCAGGAAGATAAAGCTTCTCTCGTCTTTAATTTGGTGCAGAAAAGAGCTGAAGTTGGCAGTGGCCGAGGAGTTATAGCGACCGCTAACGACGGGCCAAAGCGTTGCACTGGCCAACAACATTAAAACAGCGTAATGCGCGATCGCTGGCCGCCGCCTGTAATGCCGGCTCTGAATCAATAGCCACATTCCGGCTAGGCATAGGAATGCGTGGATTGGCATGCGCTGATAAAACCACCCCTTAGCTTGGAGGAGGTAAAAAACCCCTCCACTAAGCACTACAACTAAGAGAGTCTGTGCGGCAGAATGTGCTTTATAATCAGTAATATTGGTTGCCAGATAAGCGCTTGCTAGCAACAACATTCCCAGCATTGCGGGTTCAACCAATAATTCATGTAGTGGGACTCGGTAATCCCCGTAAACGGCGCGAGCCATTGGCACGATTATTCCTGGATACTCGGGGTGCAGCCAGAAAATGGCGAGCACATAGGCTAGACATGCAACAGCGATAGCGAAATGTTCAGGTGTGAAAGCGCTCCCGATACGTCTTGTCTGAAAGACGCGTGTCAGAGCAATCAATAGCGGCAGCGCGAGGAAGTATGGTTTAAGCGCCAGACCCAGTGCGGCGAAAAGGCCGATCGCGATGCGATGGCTGCTTGATGTCGGTGGTTGGAAAGCAGCGAGCAGCACGTACGGCAGAACCAAGATAACCATGAGGTGTTCGCGTTGACCGAACACCGGCACCGGAACAACAAACAGTGCTACGACCGCGGCGCCAATCATTGCGGTTTTAGCGCGGCCGGATGGCAGAGAGCGTCGTAGAAGTTCGCGAGCCCAGATGAGCGAGACGAGTCCCAGGGCACCTACGAACAGGCTAAATGACATCTCGGGCCGTAGCACGGGAACTTTGTTTGCTACCCAGACGGCGGGTGCCGTCAAGTAAAACGCGAGGGGCGGATTTACCTCGATGATATCTTCATAGAGGCGGGCGCCATCTAACCAGCGGTTGGTTGCGATTAGATACCAGCTGGTGTCGTGATTCAATATGGTGCTTCCGCATGCCCATACCGACATCCCAAGCACCGAAATAATAAAAGCTAGCTCGATATAATCGCTTGGCCGTGCAGTTGATTCGATGGTTTGAAACACCCAGTACCTTGAAAGCAGGTAATTGGTTATTGGAACTATTGCTCCGACTAATATGAGGCTGAAAACAAACGGAAGGCCTAGGCGCTCGTGAGCGAAGGCTATGATTGCAGTTGACGCAAGCAATGAAAGGATCGCCAGCCCGAAGAACCGTGCTATCGCGGACCCATGATCGGCCTCGTGGCCGAAGGTCCAGTAGAAATTTCCAAGATAGGTGATCGCGGCAGCTCCGGTGAATCCGGATATGTTCGCGACGAAAGGATTGCCTGATGAGGCGTAGTGCACAATGCCAGCGATTGAGACGTGAGCTAGCGTTGCCACTACGCCGACGCCCAAGAAACGGCTCAGCGTCAGGCTGTGTGGCCTCATCGTCTTTTTCGGGCGACCGCAAATACCGATAGACCGAATGGCATTGGCAATCGGGAAATCAGGTGCCGCTCGGTGGCGAATACGCGAAACAGGACGGCGTTTAGCCATGCCGGAACATTACCGTCCGTAGCCAATGGTCGCCGGCACATGCGTACGAGCAATCTTTGCAGTGCGGCAATGGGGAATAGCAACGTATTGAAGTAGCCAATCTGCTCGATCTCGAGATCAGCCTGCTGAATGACTCGCTTAAGTCGCGCGATCGTATAGCGTCGGTAGTGGTGGTGCGTCTGGTCGTGATTGCTCCAGAGCCATTGGTAGGCTGGTACTGTAATGACCAAATGGCCATCAGCACTTAGCTTTCGATTAACAGCCAGGAGTGCGTCTAGGTCATTCTCTACATGTTCAAGAACATCGAACAAACCGACGATGTCATACGTGTTGTCAGGCACCGGGAGATCACCGGGTAGGCCTCCGGACTCTATCCTCAGGCCGCTAAGGCGACTTGCGTAGGACCGCGCGAAATCGTTTGGCTCGATAGCCTCCAATTGGCCGAATTCCCGCAGCATCGAGAGGTTTCCTCCGGTTCCACACCCGACCTCCAATAACCTAACTTGCCTCTTCAGCCCTATCAGACGCGCTATCAGCTGGCTAATAATGGCGCGGCGCGCACGGAACCACCAGTGACCAGCCTCATTCTCGGACATCTCCTGCAGTGCTGATTCCTGCATCAGGTCACATCCGTAGACGGCTGGCGAATATCGTCGAATCCGACGGTGGACGAGACCACATAGAGCGGCCGTCCCTTTACCTCGTTGAATATTCGACCTATGTATTCGCCGAGAATCCCGAGTGCCACCAGGTTAAGGCCACCTAGGATCAAGACCACCGTTATGAGTGACGCATAACCCGGCGTCGCGCGGCCGAGCAGTAGTGTGGTGCTCACGATGAACAGCGCATAGCCGAATGCGAGAAAAGCCATTGCGCCGCCGAAGTAGGTCCAGATTCGCAGCGGTGTCGTGGTCGAACTGGTAATGCCGTCGAGAGCAAAGTTCCAGAGTTGCCAGAAACGCCATCGAGATCGCCCGCTTACGCGCTCGTCCCGATCATAGTAGACCTCGGATGCCGGAAAACCCGCCCACGAGACGAGCCCCTTCATGAAGCGAATGCGCTCGGGCAGTCTCTTGAGGGTATCCACGACATCACGATCCAGCAGCCGGAAGTCGCCGGCCTCGCGCGGGATCGGGCGTTCGGCCAGAATGTTGTAAGCGCGATAGAAGGCGGCGGCCGTGAACCGTTTGCCGAAGCTCTCGCGCTTCCGATCCCGGCGAATGGCGTTGACCACCTTCGCACCGTCCAGCCATTTGCCGACGAGTGAAGAGAACAACTCAGGTGGATCCTGAAGATCCACGTCGATCGGTATCACGGCCGCGCCGCGGGCAAACTCCAGCCCGGCAGATAACGCGGCATCCTTGCCAAAACTCCGAGAAAGCATGACCAGCCGAATGTCGCCGAAGCGTTGTCGCGCCGCGATGACAGCGGCGACAGTCGCGTCGGTGCTGCCGTCGTCGACGAAGACGATTTCGTAACTGTTGCAGACCGACGGGTGCAGCTTTGCCGTAGCTTCCAGGCTGGCCACCGTGCGATCCAGGAATGGTTCAATAGCCTTCTCTTCATTGAGAACCGGCACCACGATCGACAGGACGGGGCCGCGCTCTTCCCGCGCGGTGTCGTCAGCGGTACTAGTCACATGATTCATTGTGGCGCACGCGCCAGGGATGATTGGTCGTCGTCACCGCATACCGCTTTGCGGTTTGATTGGTCGTCGCGAGCGAGACGAGCGCACAACGCCTGCCGTAGCACCTTCTGCGTGGATGCCGTGGGTGCTTGGTAAGTTTTTGCGTCGTGTTGGAACTCCGTGAAGTAGAGCTCATAGTCGCCGTCGTTGGGTACGGCCCCCGCGACCCAGCCGCGGTGGTAAGCCGCATATTGCTTGCGACGCTTGAGATCGTCCAGATACTGAGGCTTTAGCGACAGCCGTCCGGCCGGGGCAATACGGTATAGATGCAGCGTGTCTGCGAGCAGGTCATCCATCTGCATGCTGATGGCGGTGATGTCCGACGGTGAGTAACCACTTTCCCATAGCAATATGCGGTTCTGGTCGGGTGTATCTGCGGTAAGCGTCCCGGTCGACGGATTCTCATCGATTTTCAACAGATTCAGAACGGTCGGTTTGATATCGGTTAGTAGCACGGGTGCTTGCCGCCGGGAACTGCCAAGCTGGATATCGCCGTATCCACGCAATCCCAGCACTACGCGATACTGGGCTTCGCTCAGTACGAAAGTACCGTGACCCGGGGGCACGCGAAGCGGCTCTTCGGCCCCGCCCGGCCGGTATGCGATTTGTCCATGACTGTCGGTGGAGAAACTCTCTCCATGATCCGATAGGACGATGACCAGGGCGTTGTTGAGTACCCCGGTGCGCTCGAGTCGGTCCAGCAGGTGACCGAGTTGCGCATCGACTGCTTCCAAAGCAAGGCGATAGTTCTCCAACGATACCGGCATGTCCGGATCTTTGTTATCCGACGCGGGATTCTTGCGCCAATGGTATGGCCAATGCGCCAGACAGAAATGCGCGGCCAGGAACAGCGGCTTTCCCGGATGCCTGTTCAGCCCCGTCGATAGAAGATGTTCGAATTGATCCGGGTCATAAGTGACAGCCGCCGCGCGATTGCCGTAGTTGTAGGGAAACAGGTAGCGGCCAATCGGGGTCTCGAGAACCAGATTGCTGAGGGCAAAGTCATTGGCGGTGCCTAGCAGGAAGTCCGCCACGCCCATGCGAGGCCCGATGATCTGATCGAAGCCGTAGCTTTCGTCAATGTTGCTGAAGCGGCGTTCGTCGGTGGCCAGAACGGTGTGGTAGCCGTGGGCCCGTAGCTCATGCGCGAGGCTTCGATCCGAGGCCACCGCATCCGGCGGCATAAGGTTGAAGATGGCGCCGTTCTGTTCCGGTGACTCGCCGGTGAGAATGCTCACCCAGGCCGGAAACGTGCGAGCCAGCGGGGTGAAGGCATTGTCGAAGCGGACCGACTCCGACATGAACTCTCGCAGCCTCGGCATGGCGATGTTGCTTGATGCGTCGAGCACGTCCGCGCGAAGCG
This sequence comes from Spectribacter acetivorans, assembly GCF_031846305.1. Taxonomy (NCBI): domain Bacteria; kingdom Pseudomonadati; phylum Pseudomonadota; class Gammaproteobacteria; order Salinisphaerales; family Salinisphaeraceae; genus Spectribacter; species Spectribacter acetivorans. Next base: position 9,051 of record NZ_JAVRHY010000021.1, on the reverse strand, counting down.
AGTCGATTCCGATCAGGATGATATTCGGTTTGTCGGGTTGCGCCGCGCTCTTGGTGGGGGCGCCGCCAACCGAAGCGGCGGCCACTAATGCTGCGCCGGCCACCATGGGTACGGCGCCGGCGAGCCGTGGATGCGCTGCAACCGTTTTTACGAGTGCGAGCAACAGTATTGCCGCCACGACGCACTGAGCGGCGACAGCCCCCAGCAAAGCGGGCCAGGCCATTGGTGATGAGAAGAGGTAGTGCGCGCTCAGCATGGAATACGGGTGGAGAACCGAGTTCCACCAATGCATGGTGGCCATCGAAGCAAGAACAAAAAGCACCGCTACGAGGCGGCGCCGGTTGTCGCTAAGATTTTGCAACGCTTTACCGTGTGCCCAGGCAGCTACTAGCCCTACAAATAGATAAAGGGCCAGCACCGTGGCGGCGAATCGTATGACGGCCAGAACGACCACACCGTCGCTGAAGAGTTGGCCGAGCGGCAGCGCTGTTTTCGCGTCGCTCAGATAGCCGGTGTAAAGGCGTGCCAAGGTATAAATCGCCTCAAGCGACCATGCAGCAAAGAAGAACGCGATATAACAACGCAGCAATCGAGATGGCGTGGGATTTTCCCGCACGGTTGAGTTTCCTAGATAAGTCCTAGTGCCTAAGGCCTTGCGAGAGTACTTGGCAATAATATTTGGTAGGTGCCGTTTTGTTCGTATTTTTGAATATTATTCATCGTAAATAAAAGGGGAGGCAAGAGCCTCCCCAATTATTGTGCACTGAAATTTATGCGGCTTTCGCCAAGTTTATCCTCCGACGTCTTAGGTACTTAGCTTCCGCCGGTGGTGCGGCACTCCTGCGGCAGGTACTTGAAGTTGTCAGCGGAGTCAGCTTGGCAGGCCCAGGTGATTTCGCCATTTGCCTGTTCAGTGGGAACAAGCGACAACTGGATATTCTCAACTTCGTCGGTGTAATCAATCGCAACTGTGCCGCCGTCATTGATGGCTACCGAATCGACATAGTCCGTTGCACCCGGAGAATCCCAGCCAGTTCCGGCTTGCGTGAGGCCGGCTAGATCGCCTGAAGATTGTGCGGTTTCCGAAACGGCGGCCTTTGCAGAGGAGGCCAAGGAAAGACCCTCCGTCACCTTGGAACGTACGATGTAATCCTGATAAGCCGGAATAGCAATCGCTGCCAGAATGCCGATGATGGCCACCACGATCATCAGTTCGATGAGCGTGAAGCCCTGTTGCTTTTGCATGGTCTTGACCATTGAAAACTCCTTGCGTGTCTTGAAACGTGTCGAGACGTTCAGCTTGAAATAACGTCCTCGAGGTTATCGTCAGCAAGGGCCATGCCTGAATACGAGACCCGGCGTAATTGCGGCAAATCGGGCTTTTTCTTTTTGTGTCAGATAGTTCCTACGCGTTAACCTGGCCATGGACGTCACAATGTGACGTGTGGCGTCAGTTTGCGTCACCCGAGTTCGGCATTGCGCCGACAGGCGCTTAATCGATCCCCAGCTTCTTCAGCCGATACCGCAGCGCCCGGAAACTGATGCCCAGCTTCTCGGCCGCCCGAGTCTTGTTGTAACGAGTGGCTTCCAGGGCCTGGATAATGCTTTGACGCTCGATGTGTTCCAGCCGGTTTTCCAGTGGCTCGACCCCGGCGGGCCGCGTTTCCGCTGTTGGTGGCGCCGTGTTTTCATCCGGCCGCGCCAGCGGGGATTGCAGCCGCAGGTACTCGACGCCGATGTCGGCATCGTCACAGAGGGTGACGGCACGTTCCAGAATATTCTCCAGCTCGCGCACGTTCCCGGGGAAGTCGTGGGCCTGAAGCGCGTCGCGGGCGGACGCGGCCAGGGACGGCGTCGGATCCAGGCCGAGATGCGACGCCAGCCCGGCGAGAATGCAGTCGGCCAGCTCCGGAATGTCGGCGGCGCGTTCGCGCAGGGGCGGCACGTGGACCTCGATCACGTTCAGGCGGAAGTAAAGGTCTTCGCGGAAGTCTCCTTTGGTAACCAGCGTGGCCAGATCACGATGGGTGGCGGAGATGATGCGCACGTCCACGGGAATCTCGGTTTCGGCGCCGACCGGCCGCACCGCCCGTTCCTGGATGGCCCGCAGCAGCTTGACCTGCATGGGCCGGGGCAGGTCGGCGATTTCGTCCAGGAACAGGGTGCCGCCCTCGGCGGCCACGAACAGGCCGTCCTTGTCGCGGGCGGCGCCGGTGAATGCGCCCTTCACGTGGCCGAAGAATTCCGACTCCATCAGTTCCGTGGGAATGGCCCCGCAGTTGACCGGCACGAACGGCATGGCCGCCCGCGGGCCCTGGGCGTGAATGGTGCGGGCCACCAGTTCCTTACCGGTGCCGGATTCGCCGGTGATGTACACCGGGGCCTGACTGCGGGCGAGCTTGGCGATGGTCTGGCGCAGGCGCTGCATGGCGGGGGTGTCGCCCAGCAGTCGGGGCGACTCCCCGTTGCGGCGGTTGGCCGGGGCTGCGGTCACGGGCTGGCCGATCTTCAGGGCCTGGTCCACCAGCCGCCGCAGCTTGTGCACGTCCACCGGCTTGGACACGAAATCGAACGCTCCGGCCTTGAGGCTATCCACCGCGGCTTCGGTGTTGCCGTAGGCGGTGATTACGGCCACCGGCAGCGCCGGATACTGCGCCTCGATGTGATGGATCAGATCCAGGCCGTTGCCGTCGGGCAGGCGCATGTCGGTCAGGCACAGGTCGACCGGCTGATCGACCAGGGCGTCTCGAGCCTGGCTGAGGTCGGCAGCGGCGATCGTATCCAGCCCCATCCGGCCGAGGGTGATCTCGATCAGCTCGCGGATGTCGGCCTCGTCATCGACCACCAGCACCCGTTGGCGGGATTCCTCTGCAGTGCTCATCCGTTGGCCTCAACCTGCGGCGGGGATGAAAGCGCCGGGCCCAGCAGGTCCGGCCGCGCGAACAGGATGCGAAAGCGCGCACCGGGCCGGACCTGGGCCACGCTGATGCGGGCGAAGTTGCTTTCGCACAGCTCCCGGGTGACGTAGAGCCCGAGCCCGGTGCCGTTGCTGTCGGTGGTGAAAAAGGGTTCCATCAGATGCTCGGCCACGTGATCCGGCATGCCGGGACCGTTGTCGGCGACATCCAGCCACACCTCGCCAGCGTCGGTGCGGCCGGCGGCGAGGCGGATGATCAGCGGCGCGTCCTCGCGCCGCGCATGCCGCTCGGCGTTTTCCAGCAGATTGTAGACAATCCGGCGTAGCTGATCGGCGTCCACCTGGATGTCGAGACTGGCCGGCAGATCGACCAGGCGGATATCCGCCGGGGTGTCCTGACTCTGCTGGTAGTCGTGGATGGCGCGGGGCAGCCACGCCGCAAGGTCCAGTCGCGCGGGCAGGGCCTGGCCCCGGCGCGACAGGCCGAGCACGCTCTGCACGATGGCGTCGATACGCTGGGTGTGGCGGTGGACGATGTCCAGCAGCTTGCGGTCGTCCGGGTCCAGCCGGTCGGATTCGTCCAGCAACTGTCCGGCGTGGTTGATGGCGGACAGCGGATTGCGGATTTCGTGGGCGATGCTGGCGGTCAGCCGGCCCAGGGCGGCCAGCTTGATCTGCTGGGCGGCCTCGCTGACCCGTCGGGCGTCCTCGAGAAATATGAGGACCGGTGACGCCTCGCCGGCGCCCAGTCGGCTGAAGTGGGGAATAACGCTGTGGTCACCTGCGCTGACCGGGTCGGCAGCCCGGCCGGGTGAGAGCAGCCAGGCCTGCATCGCCCAGGACAGGGCGGGCATGACGCTGGCCAGTCGCTGGCCGATGGCGCCGTTGTCGATGCCCAGCATGTCGCGGCCGGCCCGGTTGATCAGGCGCACGCAGCGATTTTCGTCGATCACCAGCAGGCCGATGGTCATCTGCTGGATGATGCGTTCGTTCAGGGCGGAAAGATCATCCAGTTCCGACTTGCGGGCCGCGGCCAGCGCCGCGCTGGTGCGGGCCTGGCGGGCGAGGCCGCTGGCGGTCAGCGCGGTCAGGAAGAACAGCGCGCCGAGAATGCCGGTCTGCACCCAGGCGGCCGATCCGTCGGCATAGCGCAGGTAGCGCCAGCCCTCTTCGCCCAGCAGGCTTAGGCTGGCCACGGCCGCGAACAGCATCGCCATGCGTGGCTGAACCAGCATGCTGGCACCCGCAAGGGGGGCGATCAGCAGCACCGCCAGGCCGTCGCGAACCCCGCCGCTGGCCAGTACCAGGGCCACCACGAACGCGATGTCGGTGCCGATCAGCAGATAGACCTGCGTGCTCAGCGACGGCCAGCGCCGATAGGCGGCCAATGCCGACGGGATGCACAGCAGCAGATAGGCGACGCTGGCAAAGGCGAACAGCGCCGGCCACATCACCGAGAACAGGGTGACCGTGCCGTCGTTGAGGTACAGCACCGCCGCGCCCACCGCCACCACCCAGCGGTAGAGGTTGAGCGCGCGCATGGCGCGCCAGTCCTGATCGACGAAGGGCGGGGTGATGGCTGGGTTGGTGCTCACGCGGAACGGGTCGTTCGCGTTGCCGGGCCGGCGGATGGGCGCGGGTTCAGCGGTCGTCGGGCAGGTGGTCGCGGCAGCAGTAGCTGGCGCCGCCACGGGTCAGGGCCTGATCCGCCGGCACATGCACGCCACAGCGCTCGCAGGCCACCATCGGGCGGTACTCGCCGCGGCTGCGGCTGTTGTCGGGCGGTGTCTGCGTCGGCGCGGTCAGCTTGCGGAACAGATACCAGCCCACCAGCACGAGCGCGACGAGAATGACCAGTCGGAACAGCAATGTGTTTGTCTCCCGGGGCAGTCGAACCGGTTTTCGCGGAAGTTTAACGCACCGGCACTACCTCGGGCTTTTGTCGGCAACGTCCCGCACCGGATTGGCGGCGAGCAGCACCGCCGCGCACGTGGCAGCGCCTCGAGGGGCTGTCATGCGATTATCAAATGGCGACTGGATGCAGTTCGTAAATGCGTCCGTGTTTCGCCGCTGATTCCAGGTTTCCGCGGCGAAGCGAGTCCCTGACATCGTCAAGCTTATAGGCGTCTTCAAGGCTGAGGTAGGGAGACCAACCTGTCTCGTCTTCGATCAGTTCTACATAAACTTCGGCGACATACTGTCCTTCATGGATATATTTCAATTGCTTGCGTTGCGTCATTGCTATCGCCTGCGCATGAACGCCTCAGTCATGCCGCCGTAACTTCGATGAACTCGCTGCTCGAATGCGGAACCGGAACCGGCTCGCCTTCTTGCCTGACGCTCTCGAGATGGAATTCGATGGCTTCGTGGATCAGTGCCAATACTTCTTCGCGACTTTCCCCCGCGGCAACGCAGCCGGGTAGGTCCGGGACGTACGCTCCCCAGCTGGTGGGGCCTTCTTCAATGACAACCATATACTTCATTTCCGCCACCTAACGCTTGAGACCTGCCTGCTTCAGGACATTGTTCGCGGTGCCGGGCGGAACATCAACACTCGGTTTACCGGCGATGGTGACGGTCCCGCCCTTTACCGGATGTCTGAACTGGCGATGACTGCCCTTCATGCGTACCCGCTCCCAGCCATCTTCCTCGATACGTTTTATCAGTTCTTTGACCTCCACGAGTGGCGGGTGTTGCGAATGGCCACGGTGCCGTATGGGAGGCGCTACATCGCCGGCTGAATGCCGAGCTGATCGAAGCCCTTGTCAGTGAAGTTCTGCCGGAACATGTCGCGCAGTTCGCGGGCCTGGGCGTCGTAGGCGGCCTTGTCGGCCCAGGTTTGGCGGGGGTCCAGGATTTCGGCCGGCACGCCCGGGCAGCTGCGGGGCATGCGCAGGCCGAAGATGTCGTGGGTATCGGTTGCCACGTTATCCAGTTCGCCGGCCAGCGCGGCGTTGAGCAGCGCTCGCGTGTGCCTGATCGAGATGCGCTTGCCCTGGCCGTAGGGCCCGCCCGACCAGCCGGTGTTCAGCAGCACGCAGCGGGCCTTGTGGCTCTTCATCTTGCGAGCGAGGATGTCGGCGTAAACCGGCGGCTTGCGCGCCATGAACGGCGAGCCGTAGCAGGCTGAGAACGCCGCCTGTGGTTCGGTGACGCCGACTTCGGTGCCGGCCAGCTTGGCGGTGAAGCCGGACACGAAGTGATACATCACGTCCTCGGCGTCCAGCAGCGAGATCGGCGGCAGCACCCCGAAGGCATCGGCGGTCAGCAGCACGATGGTTTCCGGGTGCCCGCCGCGCGCACCCTCGGCAACATTGGGGTTGGCGTCCAGCGGGTAGGAAAAGCGGGTGTTTTCGGTGATCGAATTGTCGGTGAGGTCAAGCTCCTGCGGGTCGGTTTCGGCCAGCGGTTTGCCGGGCAGGGCCGGGACGTTCTCGATCAGCGTGCCGGGCATGGACAGGGCCGCGGCAATCACCGGCTCGGCCTCCTTGTCCAGATCGATCAGCTTGGCGTAGCAGCCGCCCTCGAAGTTGGACACGCCGTCGGCGGTCCAGGCGTGCTCGTCGTCGCCGATCAGCTGGCGGCGCGGGTCGGCCGACAGCGTGGTCTTGCCGGTGCCGGACAGACCGAACAACACCGCCACGTCGTCGTGGTCGCCCACGTTGGCAGAGCAGTGCATCGACAGTTCGTCGATTTCCGGCAGCAGGTAGTTCATCACCGTGAACATGGTCTTCTTGACGATGCCGCAGTAATCCGCGCGGCCCAGCACCAGCCCGATGCGGTTGCGGATGTCCATGATGACCGCGCGCTGGCTCAGGGTGCCGTCGCGGTCCGGGTCGCAATGGAAGCTGGGCACGTTGAGCATGGTCCAGCGCTTGTCGGCGGCGTTGGTCACGCCTTCCACGCCGCTGGCGAACATGTTCTGGGCGAACAGCGCGTGGGTGGCGTACTCGCCGACGAAGCGGTAGGGCACGGCGTAGGCCGGATCCCAGCCGCAGGTGACGTCCTGCACGAACAGCGTCGACTGCCGCCGGTTCAGGTGCGCCACCACGCGTTCGAGCAGCGGGCCGAAGTGATCGGGGTCGAAGCGCTGCAGATCGGCCTTCCACCACAGCTTGTCCTCCACCTCGGGCCAGGCCACGGCGAAGGTGTCGGCCACCGGGCGGCCGGTGCAGGAGGGGTCGGAATAGAACACCAGCGGGCCGTCCACGCCGAGCGCCGTGGCCCAGGCCTTGGGCTCGTCGTCCGGACCGTCCGGGCGGATGCGGCCGCGATCATTGTCCAAGGCGGCCCGGAAAAGTTCCGGGCGGGACAGATTGTGCCGATATTCGACTGTGTCGAGCCCCAGCCGCTGCCGTAGCTCGGCGCGAAAATCCATGCGGTTAATTCCCCTGCAGATCAGGCGTACGCTGCAACGAAAGACGGCAGCGGCGTATGCACCGCTACCGTGGAAAGTCAGCAAGGCTAATGCTTGTGCCCCCGGCAGGCAACCAACCGTTGCTATGATCAACGGGGTTCGGACGTTATCCGAGCTATTAGTGGGGGATTTCGATTGTTTCGGCTGAGTGGGCTCAGGACATGAACTGGTTGATGGTGGCGCTGGGCAGTGCCCTGGGCGGCGTGGCCCGCTATGCCTGCGTCGGACTGGTGGATCAGCGTCTGGACAGCGCGTTTCCCTGGGGCACGCTGCTGGTGAACCTGCTGGGCTCTGCCGCGATCGGCTGGCTGGCGGGGGTGACCGAACAGGCCTGGCTTGATGATTCGCTGCGGTTGTTCCTGATGGTGGGCGTGCTGGGCGGTTTCACCACGTTTTCCGCCTTTTCCCTGCAAACCCTGACCCTGATTCGCGAGGGGGCGATGCTGCCGGCCGCGGCTTATGTGGTGGCTTCGGTGCTGCTGTGTCTGGCCGGCGTGGCTATCGGTCACGGGCTGGCCCGTTGAAGCCGCACTTCGGGTCGGCTGCAACCCGCGTGGTTTGCGCTTGCCGTCATACGGGTACCACCCGCGTTCGGTAGAACAATCCGTCATCCGGCACGTTGGTGCCGCGTCACCCCGAGAGGTATACGGCATTGACTGACTGGATGGCCCGGTTCCATCCCCGCCGGCTGGCGGCCGCCATGGATGCGATCGACCGTGATTGGCGATCGACCGAGATTGCCAACTGGCGCGCCCTGGCGCCGGTGTTGCTGACCGTCGCGGTCTGTCTGCTGGGCATGAATTACCTGCGGTTCTACGAGGTGTTCCAGGGTGTACTCGAGGCCTGGCTCGGGCGGCTTGAGGCTCTCCGGCTGTTGCGTAGCACCTGGGGCCAGTTGCTGGGCAATGTCTGGTGGGCCGGCGTGCTGCTGGTCGGGTATGTGCTGATTCCGCTGGCGGTGATCCGGTGGGTGCTGGGCCACCGGCTGGCCGATTACGGCATCGGCTGGCATGACACCACCCGGTATCTGCCCTGGGCGGCCGCGTTGGCCACGCCGATCGTGGGCTTCGCCTTTGTGGTGAGCTTCACCACCGAGTTCCAGCACACCTATCCGTTCTATGTGCTGGCCGGACGCAGCTGGCTGGATCTGCTGGCCTGGGAATGCGTCTATCTGCTGCAGTTCGTGTGCCTGGAATTCTTCTTCCGGGGCTTTCTGCTGCACGCGCTGGCCCGGGTCTACGGCGCGTCAGCCATTTTCCTGATGAGCCTGCCGTATCTGATGATCCACTTCACCAAGCCCTGGCCGGAGGCCGCCGGGGCGGTGGCCTTCGGCATTCTGCTGGGCATTCTGTCGCTGCGGGCGGGGTCGATCTGGCCGGGGGCGTTCGTGCACATGAGTATTGCGCTGGCGATGGATGGGTTTTCGCTTTGGCAGAAGGGGCAGTGGCCGGGGTCGTTGTTGCCTTAGAGCGGGATTTATCCCGCCTAAGACGTGGCATTGCGCCACGGGTGCCGAATCGGGATGGCCGCATGAATGCGGCCCTACCGCGAGCCGGTACACTAGTCCGTAGGGCGCCATTCGTTGCGTTGGTAGGCTTTCCGAATCGCAATCGCATTAGAGAAGAAGATTCCGCCCCGCTGACGCGGGCCGGGTGTCTTTCTTGTGGCGACAAGAAAGTCACCAAAGAAGCGCTTCCGGGGTACGGTTCACAAACAG
>NZ_JAVRHY010000020.1:0-46205 GCF_031846305.1 Spectribacter acetivorans | reverse complement strand
AGCCCCGTGCATCAGCACGGGGCTTTGTATTAAGAGCCTGGCGGTGGTCCGGCCCTCGGCCCTGCGGGTCGAGGGCGTTCGCCGGGGCGAAGCAGTGCTTCGCCCTTTCCCGGCTCACCCTACTCTCCTCTTGAGAGCAGGTCAGATCATCAAGCCCAAAATGAAAAACCCCCAGCCTGACGGCTGGGGGTCTGTCATTTAAGAGCCTGGCGGTGACCTACTCTCGCACGGAGATTCCCCCGCACTACCATCGGCGCTGAGCGGTTTCACTTCCGAGTTCGGAATGGGGTCGGGTGGTTCCCACTCGCTATGGCCGCCAGGCAAACCGTCTGCCGACCGAGTCAGGGACTCGGCCAGCCAATTCGCAAGATCGCAACGAACACGTTGTCGTTGAAAACGCTTGAGCGTTATATGGTCAAGCCTCACGGGCAATTAGTACCAGTAAGCTGAATGCGTTGCCGCACTTACACATCTGGCCTATCAACGTCCTAGTCTTGGACGACCCTTGAGAGCCCTCGAGGGGCTAGCGAGATCTCATCTTGAGGTGGGCTTCGCGCTTAGATGCTTTCAGCGCTTATCCCTTCCGTACGTAGCTACCCGGCAATGCCACTGGCGTGACAACCGGAACACCAGAGGTACGTCCAACCCGGTCCTCTCGTACTAAGGTCAGATCCTCTCAAATCTCGAACGCCCACGGCAGATAGGGACCGAACTGTCTCACGACGTTCTAAACCCAGCTCGCGTACCACTTTAAATGGCGAACAGCCATACCCTTGGGACCTGCTTCAGCCCCAGGATGTGATGAGCCGACATCGAGGTGCCAAACTCCTCCGTCGATGTGGACTCTTGGGAGGAATCAGCCTGTTATCCCCGGCGTACCTTTTATCCGTTGAGCGATGGCCCTTCCATACAGAACCACCGGATCACTAAGACCAGCTTTCGCTCCTGCTCGACCCGTCGGTCTCGCAGTCAAGCACCCTTTTGCCTTTGCACTCAATGCGCGATTTCCGACCGCGCTGAGGGTACCTTTGCACTCCTCCGTTACTCTTTGGGAGGAGACCGCCCCAGTCAAACTACCCACCATACACTGTCCCTGACGCCGATAAGGCGCCCAGGTTAGAACCTCAAACATTCCAGGGTGGTATTTCAAGGGTGGCTCCACGCCGGCTGGCGCCAACGCTTCAAAGCCTCCCACCTATCCTACACAAGAATGTTCAAAATCCAGTGTAAAGCTGTAGTAAAGGTGCACGGGGTCTTTCCGTCTTGCCGCGGGAACACTGCATCTTCACAGCAATTTCGATTTCACTGAGCCTCGGGTGGAGACAGTGTGGCCATCGTTACGCCATTCGTGCAGGTCGGAACTTACCCGACAAGGAATTTCGCTACCTTAGGACCGTTATAGTTACGGCCGCCGTTTACCGGGGCTTCGATCAAGAGCTTCGCCGAAGCTAACCCCATCACTTAACCTTCCGGCACCGGGCAGGCGTCACACCCTATACATCCTCTTACGAGTTAGCAGAGTGCTGTGTTTTTAGTAAACAGTCGCAGCCACCTGGTCACTGCGGCCCGTCTCAGCTCCGGCCGCGAGGGCCTTCACCTAATGCGGGCGCACCTTCTCCCGAAGTTACGGTGCCATTTTGCCGAGTTCCTTCACCCGAGTTGTCTCATACGCCTTGGGATTCTCACCCCGCCCACCTGTGTCGGTTTGGGGTACGGTCCCACATGACCTGAAGCTTAGAGGTTTTTCCTGGAAGCATGGTATCAATCACTTCACCCCCTTGGGGGCTCGTCATCACGTCTCGGCATTGATCTCCCGGATTTACCTAAGAAACCTGCCTACACGCTTGAACCGGGACAACCATCGCCCGGCTGACCTAACCTTCTCCGTCACCCCATCGCAGTCATGCGAGGTACGGGAATATTAACCCGTTTTCCATCGACTACGCCTTTCGGCCTCGCCTTAGGAACCGACTCACCCTGCGCCGAATAGCGTTGCGCAGGAACCCTTGGGCTTTCGGCGGGCCGGTTTTTCACCGGCCTTATCGTTACTCACGTCAGCATTCGCACTTCCGATACCTCCAGCATGCCTTCCGGCACACCTTCAATGGCTTACGGAACGCTCCTCTACCACGCGTGTAAACACGCGTCCGCAGCTTCGGTGCATGGCTTTAGCCCCGTTACATCTTCCGCGCGAGCCGACTAGACCAGTGAGCTATTACGCTTTCTTTAAAGGATGGCTGCTTCTAAGCCAACCTCCTGGCTGTCTGTGCCTTCTCACATCGTTTCCCACTTAGCCATGACTTGGGGACCTTAGCTGGCGGTCTGGGTTGTTTCCCTCTCCACGACGGAAGTTAGCTCTCGCCGTGTGTCTCCCGTGATTGCACTTACCGGTATTCGGAGTTTGCCTCGGTTTGGTAAAGTCTTGTGACCCCCCTAGCCGAAACAGTGCTCTACCCCCGGTAGTGATACACGAGGCGCTACCTAAATAGCTTTCGAGGAGAACCAGCTATCTCCGGGCTTGATTAGCCTTTCACTCCGACCCACAGCTCATCCGAAACTTTTTCAACAGTTCCCGGTTCGCGCCTCCAGTCGGTGTTACCCGACCTTCACACTGGCCATGGGTAGATCGCCCGGTTTCGGGTCTACTCCCAGCAACTAATTCGCCCTGTTCAGACTCGGTTTCCCTGCGCCTCCCCTATACGGTTAGGCTTGCTACTGAGAAGTAAGTCGCTGACCCATTATACAAAAGGTACGCAGTCACACCCCGAAGGATGCTCCCACTGCTTGTACGCACACGGTTTCAGGTTCTATTTCACTCCCCTCTCCGGGGTTCTTTTCGCCTTTCCCTCACGGTACTGGTTCACTATCGGTCGGCAGAGAGTATTTAGCCTTGGAGGATGGTCCCCCCATGTTCAGACAGGGTTTCACGTGCCCCGCCCTACTCGATTTCACCTGATACGCTTTTTTGTGTACGGGGCTTTCACCCACTATGGCCAGACTTTCCAGACTGTTCCACTAAAACAAACCAGGCTTAAGGGCTAGTCCCCGTTCGCTCGCCGCTACTAAGGGAATCTCGGTTGATTTCTTTTCCTCCGGGTACTTAGATGTTTCAGTTCCCCGGGTTAGCCTCCATGGCCTATGTATTCAGCCATGGATACCGCTAATGCGGTGGGTTTCCCCATTCGGAAATCTCCGGATCAAAGGTTGTTTGCCACCTCCCCGAAGCTTATCGCAGGCTACTACGTCCTTCATCGCCTTCTGCCGCCTAGGCATCCACCATGTGCGCTTTGTTGCTTGACCATATAACCTCAAGCGCTCTCGGTGTACCGAGATTGCCAGGTTGTACAACCACTCAACGCAATCAACATACTAGACAACTACTGTAATCTACAGTGTTCGTTTGCGATCTTACGAATTGTTAAAGAACAGTGACTTCGAAATCCGAAGTCACAAAAAGCGGCTCGAAGCACAAGCCGCTTTTTGTGATTTCGGTCCCGCTGACTGGTGGAGCCAGGCGGGATCGAACCGCCGACCCCCTGCTTGCAAAGCAGGTGCTCTCCCAGCTGAGCTATGGCCCCGAAAATATGGTGGGCCTGGGAAGACTTGAACTTCCGACCTCACCCTTATCAGGGGTGCGCTCTGACCAACTGAGCTACAGGCCCGCGGGTCAGAGAAAAGAACCGAAATGAGCGCGCGGCGCTACGGTTCCAGCTCTTTTCTCTCACGATTCTGAACAAGTGACTTGTGTGGGCGCTCCACCAGCTTTGGCGAAGCATTCTCTTAAAGGAGGTGATCCAGCCGCAGGTTCCCCTACGGCTACCTTGTTACGACTTCACCCCAGTCATCGACCACACCGTAGAGACCGTCCTCCCGAAGGTTAGACTAGCCTCTTCTGGTGCAGCCGACTTCCATGGTGTGACGGGCGGTGTGTACAAGGCCCGGGAACGTATTCACCGCAGCAATGCTGATCTGCGATTACTAGCGATTCCGACTTCATGCAGTCGAGTTGCAGACTGCAATCCGGACTACGACAAGCTTTATGGGATTAGCTGAACCTCGCGGTCTCGCAACCCTTTGTACTTGCCATTGTAGCACGTGTGTAGCCCTGCCCATAAGGGCCATGATGACTTGACGTCATCCCCACCTTCCTCCGGTTTGTCACCGGCAGTCTCCTTAGAGTGCCCAACTGAATGCTGGCAACTAAGGATAGGGGTTGCGCTCGTTGCGGGACTTAACCCAACATCTCACGACACGAGCTGACGACAGCCATGCAGCACCTGTCATTCGGTTCCCGAAGGCACACTCGCATCTCTGCAAGCTTCCGAAGATGTCAAGGGCAGGTAAGGTTCTTCGCGTTGCATCGAATTAAACCACATGCTCCACCGCTTGTGCGGGCCCCCGTCAATTCCTTTGAGTTTCAACCTTGCGGCCGTACTCCCCAGGCGGAGAACTTAACGCGTTAGCTTCGACACTGACCGGTTAGACCGACCAACGTCTAGTTCTCATCGTTTACGGCGTGGACTACCAGGGTATCTAATCCTGTTTGCTCCCCACGCTTTCGTACCTCAGCGTCAGTGTAGGCCCAGAAGACTGCCTTCGCCATTGGTGTTCCTCCACATATCTACGCATTTCACCGCTACACGTGGAATTCCATCTTCCTCTACCACACTCTAGTCACGCAGTTTCGAATGCAATTCCCAGGTTGAGCCCGGGGCTTTCACATCCGACACACGTAACCGCCTGCGCACGCTTTACGCCCAGTAATTCCGATTAACGCTTGCACCTTCCGTATTACCGCGGCTGCTGGCACGGAATTAGCCGGTGCTTATTCGACAGGTACCGTCAAGGGCACGGGTATTAACCGAGCCTTTTTCTTCCCTGTTTAAAGTGCTTTACAACCCTAGGGCCTTCTTCACACACGCGGCATGGCTGGATCAGGCTTTCGCCCATTGTCCAAGATTCCCCACTGCTGCCTCCCGTAGGAGTCCGGGCCGTGTCTCAGTCCCGGTGTGGCTGATCATCCTCTCAGACCAGCTACTGATCGTCGCCTTGGTAGGCCGTTACCCCACCAACAAGCTAATCAGACGTAGGCTCATCCATCGGCGCGAAGCCCCGAAGGGTCCTCCGCTTTGCCCCGTAAGGATTATGCGGTATTAGCTCGAGTTTCCCCGAGTTATCCCCCACCGTTGGGCAGATTCCTACGTATTACTCACCCGTCCGCCGCTCGACGCCCACCCGAAGGTGTCGTTTCCGCTCGACTTGCATGTGTTAGGCCTGCCGCCAGCGTTCAATCTGAGCCAGGATCAAACTCTCCAGTTTATAACTTCAAACTGGTGCACGAATACTGACCCGAAAGTCAGGTTCGTGCGTGAGCGACCCAAGCGATATTCGCTTAGGATGCTCTTTGGGTCGTTGGCTTTCGCCGCGACCGGTGGAGCACCCACACAAGCCACTTGTCCATGTTTTTAAAGAGCGTTTGCGGCGGCTGTCCGCTGCAAGGAGGGCGTATTATAGGGGCCGTAACTCAAGTGTCAACAACTTTCTGAAATTCTTTTCGGCAGGCCCGCCCATCGCCCGTCCGGAGCCCTTATGCGGGCTGACTACTCGGCATTTTCAAGCCGCACACGGGCCACCCGTCGCTTGCCCACCCGCAGGATGTGCACGGCATCCGGGGCAAGTACGGCGCCCGGATCCTCGACGCGCTGGTCATCCACACGCACGGCGCCCTGCTTGATCAGCCGGATTCCTTCCCCGTTGCTCGCGGTCAGGCCGGCCGATCTGAGCAGTGCCGCCAGCTGCATGCCAGCGGCCGGAATTGCTATGGGCACCTCCGGCAGGTCCTCCGGCAGCCCGCCGTGACTGAACCGCTCGACGAATTCGGCCTGCGCCTGCTCCGCGGCGGCTGCCCCGTGGAAGCGGGCGACCAGTTCGCGCGCGAGCCGGAACTTGATGTCCCGCGGGTTGGCCCCTTGCCCGATATCGTCGCGGTAGCCGCGAATGGTGTCGAGCGGCTCGAACGAGAGCAGCTCGAAGTAACGCCACATCAAATCATCGGATATCGACATCAGCTTGCCGAACTGTTCCGCCGGCGGCTCCTCGATACCGACATAGTTGTCCAGCGACTTCGACATCTTGTTGACGCCATCCAGCCCCTCGAGCAGGGGCATGGTCAACACCGCTTGGGGTTTCTGGCCGTACGCCTGCTGGATCTGGCGCCCGACCAGCAGGTTGAACTTCTGATCGGTGCCCCCGAGCTCGACATCCGCCTCGAGCGCCACCGAGTCATACCCCTGGATCAGGGGATACAGGAATTCATGGATGGCAATGGCCTGCCCCCCGTTGTAGCGCTTGTGAAAGTCGTCGCGCTCGAGCATGCGGGCCACGGTATGGCTGGCCGCCAGACGAACCAGGTCCGCCGGTGTGAGCGGATTGATCCAGCTGGAGTTGAACACCACCCGGGTTCTGGCCGGGTCCAACACCTTATATATCTGTTGCTCGTACGTGCGCGCGTTGGCGGAAACTTCTTCCGCCGTGAGTGGTCTTCTGGTTGCGCTCTTGCCGGTCGGGTCACCGATCATGCCGGTGAAGTCGCCTATCAGGAAAATGACGTCGTGGCCGAAGTCCTGAAAGGCACGCATCTTGTTTAGTAGAACAGTGTGCCCGAGATGCAGATCGGGAGCGGTCGGGTCGAAGCCCGCCTTCACGCGCAGGGGACGATTCTGGGACACTGCGTCCTGCAACCGTTCGGCGAAGTCCGGCTCGGGGATGATCTCGTCCGCACCGCGGCGGATTTCGGCGAGCTGGTCAGACATGAATGAATTGAAACCTCGTCACTGGGCCGCTGGCCGGTCCCGCGGCTTTTGATATTTTACACGTATTTGGCTTGCTAAACGCCCGGTTTTATGGTTGTTTAAGCTCCGAGGGTTGGCCATTGCAACCGCCGGACAACCACGGAACCGGGTTTGGGGAACGGGATCCATGAATCGAATCGGGCAGGATTATATCGGCGTCAGACAGCCAGTGCGCCGGACAACGCCGTGGCACTGGCTGGGTATAAGCCTGACGATTGCAGCGGTCGCGACCGCCATTGCGCTGATTGCGCCCAGTTCCGTGGCCACCGATTCCAAGGCCGATGGTGATTCCGCCTCGACCCGCGACACGGTGATCATCGACACGCCGGTGATGGCGAATGCGCCGGTCGCCAGTGCCCCGGCCTCGGCGGAACCGGTACGGGTGGCCATGACCATGCCGGAAGCAACGCCCGAACCGCTCGACGCGTCTCCGGCGATGGCGATGCCCGCGCCGGCCGGCTCGGTGTTCGATACCGAAATCTTCGCCCCCGCCAATCTGGAACCGGCCCCGGCGATGCCCCGCTGGTCCTCAATCGAAATCCAGCGTGGTGACACGTTGTCGCTGGCGTTCCAGCGCCACGACCTGTCCTACGGCGACTCGCTGGCAATCGCCAACCTCGACGAATTCGGACGCCACTTCACCCGGGGCCTCAAGGCTGGCGACACTCTGCGGGTACAGGCTGACCCGAAAGGCGTGGTACATGCCGTGGATTACCCACTGGACAATATCCGCACGCTGGAGGTCCGTCGGGCCGAGGATGGCTTCGATGCCCGGATCGACACGGCCGATGTGGAACGCCGCGAGGCCTACGCTGTGGGCAGCATCGACACCAGCTTCTATGTCGACGCCCTGGAAGCGGGACTGTCCGATCAGCTGATCATGAAACTGGCCCATATCTTCGGCTGGGATATCGACTTCGTCCTCGACATCCGGCAGGGCGACCGCTTCACCGTGATCTACGAGGAGCTTTTCCGGGACGGCGAGAAGATCGGTACGGGCGCAATCCTGGCCGCGGAGTTCAACAACCGCGGGCGCCAACTGAAGGCGCTGCGCTTCACCGCCGCCGACGGGGAAAGTGATTACTACGCGCCGGACGGCAAGGCCATGCGCAAGGCTTTCATCCGGACGCCGCTCAACCAGTTCCGCATCAGTTCGCATTTCAGCACCGGCCGCAAGCATCCGATCCTGCACAAGATCCGCGCGCACCACGGCACGGATTACGCCGCCCCCACCGGCACCCCGGTACGCGCCACCGGCAACGGACGCATCGCCTTCCGCGGCACCAAGGGCGGGTACGGCAACACCATCATCGTCAAGCACAGCAATCAGTACACCACCCGCTACGCGCACCTGTCCCGGTTCGCGTCCGGCGTGGGCATCGGCAGCCGCGTGCGACAGGGCCAGACCATCGGTTATGTCGGCATGAGCGGGCTGGCCACGGGCCCGCATCTGCACTACGAGTTCCGGGTATACGGCACGCCCAAGGATCCGATGCGGGTGGCCCTGCCCACCGCCGAGCCGCTGCCGGAAAAGCACATGGCAGCGTTCAAGGAACACGCCGAGCCGCTCGTGGCGCAACTCGACTCGCTGGGTCAGGTACAGGTCGCGGACAATCGCGACGGCGACTGATGCGCCGGTGACCGGTTACTACATCGGGGTCATCTCCGGCACCAGCCTTGATGCCGCGGATGTCGTTCTGGCCCATGCCGCCGATGGCGATCGTCCCACGCTGGAGGCCACACACAACCATCCGCCGCCCGATGCGCTAAGACAGCGGTTGCTGCAGATAACCCAGACCCGACCACCGATCGATATCCGGGAACTCGGCCAGCTTGACCGGCAGGTGGCCGACTGGATGGCGGACGGTGTTCTCGCATTGCTGGACGAGACGGGTATGGCGCCCGGGCGCATCCGCGCCATCGGCAGCCATGGCCAGACGCTATACCACGACCCGCAACCGCCGCATCCCTTCACGTTGCAGATCGGCGACCCCAACCGCCTGGCAGCCCGGACCGGCATCACCACGGTGGCGGATTTCCGGCGCGCCGACATGGCGGCCGGCGGCCAGGGCGCCCCCATGGTCTGCGGCTTTCATCAGGCGATGCTTGCCCTGCCGGACCGGCAGCGCGCGGTCATCAACATCGGCGGTATTGCCAACCTGACCTGTCTCCCGGCCGGCGCCACCCTCGAAGACCCAAGGTTGACGGGCTTCGACACCGGCCCCGGCAACGCGCTGATGGATGCCTGGATTGCCCGGCACCAGGGCAGGCTTCAGGACACCGATGGTGAATGGGCGAGTACCGGCCGCGTTCACGAGGGCCTGCTGTCCGTCCTGATGGCCGATCCCTATATTCGAACGGCACCACCCAAGAGCACCGGCCGGGAGTATTTCCACCTCGGCTGGCTGGATCACCAATTGGCAGGCATGCCTGCGATCGCGCCGGCCGATATCCAGCGGACACTGCTGGAATTCACCGCCGTCAGCATCCGCGACGCGGTGGCCGCCTGCCCAGGACGCACCGACGAGGTACTGCTATGCGGCGGTGGTGCGCGCAACGCACGGCTTCGGGAACGACTGAGCGCGATGCTGGCGCCGACTCAAGTGATCACGACCGATGACGCCGGCATACCGGCGGACTGGGTGGAGGCCGCGGCGTTCGCCTGGCTGGCCATGCGCACGCTCGCCGGACTGCCGGGAAACGTGGCGTCGGTGACCGGGGCCAGCCGGGCGGTGATACTCGGCGGGATCTACGCGCCGGCCGTCGTCAGCCGACCGCCGTCACCCGGCTAGACGGCGAACGAATTGCCGCAACCGCAGGTGGTCGTGGCATTGGGATTCCGGATCACGAACTGCGCGCCTTCGACGCCGTCAGTGAAGTCGATCTCGGCCCCGCCGAGGTAGAGAACGCTCATCGGGTCGACCAGCAGCGTCACACCGCTCTTCTCGATCACGGTGTCGCCGTCCTCGACGTTCTCGTCGAAGGTAAACCCGTACTGGAACCCGGAACAGCCACCTCCGGACACGAACACCCGGAGCTTCAGGGCCGGATTGTCTTCGTCATCCAGCAGTTCACGGACCTTGCCGGCGGCGGCATCGGTAAACACCATCGCCGACTCGGCTTGCATATCTTGTTCGAGGGTTTCGCTCATAGCATCCCTATCGTAACTGACCGGGCCAAATCCTACAGGCTGGTCTTCTTTTCCCGGGAGGCGTCGAACAGCGTGCCAGCCGCACGGCTGTGCTCTTCCGGGTCCGCCGCGCCGTCGCCGGCGCGGTCCGGCAACGGTGCCACCTTGTCCTCGGCAGCGCCCTCGTGGACCATCTGGCCGTTGACCATGGCACCACTGGTCATCTCGATCAGCCGGTAGTAGACGTTGCCGTTGACCTTGGCCTTGGCCGAGAGCGTGATCCGCTGGTCGGCGTGGACATCGCCCTCGATCGACCCGTTGAGAACAATATGGGGGACGCGGACGTCGCCTTCAATGGTGCCGCTCTCGCTCACGCTCAGCACGGCGTTCTTGTCCGATTCCGCCATCACCTTGCCCTTGACCTTGCCATCCACGTGCAGGCCGCCGGTAAAGGCCACGTCGCCGGTGATCACGGTCTGGCGACCAATCAGCGTGTCCACGGTGTTGGTCGCCTTGGGCGACCGGGCCGGCACTTCATCGCGATCCTTGTCGTTTCCCCACATGGTCGGTCTACCTCCTCGCAATAATGAACCGGGCGTTAGTCATCCGGCTTGAATACCTCGCGCCAGCGGAATGATCCGGTGACCGGCTCCGCGCCCGGCCCCGTGTTCACCACCACCTCGACCAGCGTGGGCTCGAAATCGGGCGGCAGCCGGAATGTATCGGCCAGCTCCTGAAAGTATTTGAAAGAGAACACGAGTTCGTCGGCCGAATCAAGCGCCAGCTCGGGCCAGGTCAGGCTGACGGATTCGCCGTTCTGCAGCCCCTCCAGCCGGAGTTTGACCTGGCCGCTGACCGCGGAATCATGCTCGACCGCCTGAATCAGCACCAGCTGGAACTGATACACCCCGGCCTCGCTGGCCTCGTGCACCTGCAACTCCTGCAGGCGCAGGCCGGCCTCGGCTTCGGATGGCGAGACGATACCCCGGTAGAACGCCAGTTCCTTCTTGAGCTTGGCCACCTGGGCCTGGACGTCGTCAAGCGAGTTCTGCAGCGCACTGATGGCCTGCTGGTCGACATCGGCGCCGCGCTCGAGCATTACGTTGCGCTCCGACAGCTTGCGATTCTCCGTCTCCAGTCGCCGCTTCTCCGCCAGCAACAGCTTGCGGTCGCTCTCGATCTTCTGCTGGCTGGCGACCTGCCGTTCGATGGCCGTGGGCGCATGCAGCCGCCCCAGCCAGTAAATGCCCCAGCCGCCGACCAGCAGCGTCGCGACCGCAATCACGACCATCAGGCGACGGCGGCGCGCCTGTGCGGCGGTACGGATGATCAGCCGGTGGCTTCCGTCGCTCATGATATCGACGCCAGCCGCATCACGGCACCAGCGCCGGCGACGTCAATCCGGCGGTTTCCTCGAAACCGGCCATCAGATTCAGGCACTGAACCGCCTGCCCGGCGGCGCCCTTGACCAGATTGTCGATGACCGACAGCACCACCACCACGTCGCCGCCGCCCGGCCGGTGAACGGCCAGCCGGCAGGTGTTGGAACCCCGCACGGTCCGCGTTTCCGGGGTTGCACCCGGCGGCATCACGTCCACGAAGGGTTCGCCGGCGTAGCGCTGCTCGAACAGCGCCTGCAGATCGGTGTCACGATCCGCGACGTCCAGATAGCAGGTGGCATGGATGCCACGCACCATCGGCACCAGATGCGGCACGAACGTCAGTCCGACATCGCCGCCGGCCACATTGCCGAGCACCTGGCGTATCTCCGGCAGATGCCGGTGCCCGGCCACGCCATAGGCCTTGAACGACTCGGCCATCTCACCGAACAGGAACGGCGTCTTGAGCGTGCGGCCTGCGCCGGACACGCCGGTCTTGGCATCGGCCACCAGTCGCGCGGGGTCGGCCAGGCCCACCTCGAGCAGCGGCAGCATGGCCAGAATGATGCTGGTGGGATAGCAGCCGGGACAGGCCACCAGCTGCGCGTCGCGCAGGCTGTCGCGGTGGCGTTCCGGCAAGCCGTAGACAGCGGACTCGATCAGGTCCGGGCAGGCATGGGGCTCGCCGTACCACTGCGCCCAGAGGTCCGGGTCACGCAACCGGAAATCGGCAGACAGATCGATCACCCGCTGACCCGCGGCCCGCAGTTCGGGCACCAGATGCATGGCCGCCGCATGCGGGGTGGCGAAAAACACCACGTCACACCCCGACAGCGCCGCGGCATCCGGCTCGCGGAACACCAGATCGGTGATCCCGCGCAGATGCGGGTAGGCCTCGGCCAGCGGCCGGCCGGCTTCTGCCCGGGAAGTGACAGTCGCCACATCCACCCCGGGATGGGGCAGCAACAAGCGCAGAAGCTCGCTGCCGGTGTAGCCGGTGCCACCGACAATGCCGACCTGCAATCTGTGCTGTCCTGACACGCTCATGTTTACCACCGCATAATACGAGGTCGCGATTATAAAGGTCCGGCCGCCCCCGGGGGCATAACAGCGCCGCGGCAGCCGGCCGGCCGCCACCACGAGACCCGGATGACTCGTCCCACCCGCGCCTGGCATCCCGATCAGATCCGCGAGCGATTGCGGCGGCAACTGGCGGATGTGGAATACACGCCCGGGCTGGGCCTGCTCTGCGTGCTGGGGGCGGTGACCGGCACGCTCTGCGGATTGCTGATCCTGGGCCTGCACACCGTGATCGACTGGTGGCGCGGCCCCGGCGCCCTGCTTCTGGGCCTTGATGGTACCCGGCTGCACGAAGCAGGCGCACCGGTCCGCCTGCTGGTACCGCTGGCGGGGGCGCTGGTGATCGGCGCCCTGATTACCGCTCTGCTCAAACCACCAAGACAGACCGGCATCGCCAGCGTGATCGAGCGGCTGGTCTATCACCAGGGTTACCTGCCGATTCGCACCGCGGCGGTGGAGTTCTTCACCGCGGCGCTGGCGGCGGCCTCGGGGCAGTCGGTGGGCCGCGAGGGCGTGGCCGCCCATGTGGGCGCGGCCTCGGGAAGCTGGCTCGGCGGCCGGCTGCAGCTGCCCAATAACAGCGTACGCACCCTGGTAGGCTGTGGCGCCGCGGCTGGCATCGCGGCCTCATTCAACACGCCGCTGGCAGCGGTCATGTTCACCATGGAAGTGGTGATGATGGAGTACACCATCGCCAGCTTCGCCCCGATCATCATCGCCGCCGTCGCGGGCGCACTGACCACCTACAACCTCACCGGCATCCACCCGGAGCTGTTCGCGGCCGAACCCGGCCTGCACGGCATGACCGAGCTTCCCTATATTGTCTTTGTGGGTGCGCTGATGGGCCTGGCGGCGGCCGCGCTAACCCGAGCCACGGGGTGGCTCACTGATGGTTTCAGTCGCGTGCCGGTGATGGCCAGGATGGGTCTGGCCGGGCTGGCAGCCGGGCTGCTGGCCCTGCCGTATCCGCAGACGCTGGCGCCGGGGTTCGACACCATTAATCTGGCCCTGGCCAGCGAACTCGGCCTGGGCCTGGCGCTCGGGCTGGGTCTGGCGAAGCTGGCTACCGCGGCGATGGCAACCGCGGCCGCCATCCCCGGCGGTGTCATCCTGCCCGCCTTCGTGATCGGCGCGGCGCTGGGCAGCGCCCTGGGGGCGGCTGGCGGCCTTCTGGCACCGGCCCATGCCAGCGCCCCGGGCTTCTATGCGCTGATCGGCATGGGCGCGATGATCGGCGCGCTACTGCACGCGCCGCTGACCGCCATGGTGACGCTGCTGGAACTGTCCGACCGTACCGAGATGCTGCTACCGGGCATGCTGGCGCTGATTCCCGCGCTGGTGATATCCCGCCGCTTCACCGGCGGCGACTCGATCTTCCAGATGCTGCTGCACCGACGCGGCCTGGATTACCGCAACGACCCGGTCTCCCAGTACCTGCGCCGCGCGAGTGTGACCGCGACCATGAACCGCAGCCTCGCCGTCATCGACGACCCGATCGATCGCGACGGTCTCCGACAGCGGCTGGTCAAACGTCCCGTGGAATGGCTGCTACTGCGCCGGCCGGAGGCCCGCGCCACCCTGCTCCGCTCCGCCGCCCTGATGCGCTATCTGTCAGCCGCGGAGGAAGATGAGGAGGTGGCGCTGCCCGAGGCCGTCGCCGTGCGCGATGTCCCGGGAAAACGCCTGGATGCGGTGGCCATCGATATTCGGGCCACGCTTCAGGAAGCCCACGATCAGCTACAACGCACCGAGGCCGATGCGCTCTACGTGATCCGCCGCCGGGCCGGCGAGGACGGCCCAGTCTTCGGGGTGCTGCTACCCGAGGATATCGAGCGGGCCTATCACCCCTGAACGCGCCGTGCGCCAGGCCACATTGCTCTACAATGCCGCGCCCGGACGTCCCCGTCCGCGAAAACAGCCCGTCTACGCTCAAGGAGATAATCAATGCTCTGGATACAGGCATTCCACGTCATTTCCATGGTTACCTGGTTCGCCGGGCTGTGATTGCCGATGCGGACATTGGGCATCCTGCCCAAGTCCTTGATCGCTCAGCGCGGCGCATGTCCGTGCTGGCTCTCGCTCGCTACGCTCGCGCGCGGACGTCCCTGTCCGCGAAAACAGCCCGTCTACGCTCAAGGAGATAAGCAATGCTCTGGATACAGGCATTCCACGTCATTTTCATGGTTACCTGGTTCGCCGGGCTGTTTTATCTTCCCCGCCTGTTCGTCTATCACGCGGATGCCACCGACGCGATCAGCCTGGACCGGTTCTGCGTCATGGAACGTCGACTGTCGATCCTGATGAGCATTGGCGCCGCCCTGACTATCGCGTTCGGGTTGTGGCTGCTCTGGCATCTCGGCCTTTCCTGGCTGTCGGGCAGCGGCTGGATGCACACCAAGCTGCTGCTGGTGGTTGGCCTGGTGGGCTACCACGGCTGGTGCCAGGTTCAGGTCAAGCGCTTTCGCGAACAGCGCGCCACCGGCAGTGCCCGCTACTACAGGCTGATGAACGAGGTGCCGGGCGTGTTCCTGATCGCGATCGTGGTGCTGGCGGTGGTCAAGCCATTCTGACCCGGCATCGGTCGATACCACGAAAAAGGCCCGCCGAAGCGGGCCTTTTTCGTGGTCGTGAGCGCGTTCCGGCTTAACCTTCGCCCGCACCCTCCTGGTTCGGATTACCGGTCTGGCTCTGCAGGTAGTTCTGCAGGCCCATGCTTTCCACCAGCCCGAGTTGCGTCTCGAGGAAGTCGATATGCTCTTCCTCGTCGGCGAGCACCTCCGCGAACAGCGCGCGGGTGGTGTAGTCCGCGATCTTTTCGCAGTAGCCGATGGCTTCCGAATAGAAGGCGTGGGCTTCGTGCTCCGCCTCGAGATCGCACTGGAGCATTTCCGGCACGTTCTCGCCGATGCGCAGCTTGCCCAGGTCCTGCAGGTTGGGCAGGCCCTCGAGGAACAGGATGCGCTCGATAAAGCGATCCGCGTGCTGCATCTCCTCGATGGATTCCTGGTACTCCTTGGCGCCGAGCTCGTAGAAGCCCATGTCCTTGTACATGCGCGCATGCAGGAAGTACTGGTTGATGGCGGTCAGCTCAAGCTTGAGCCCCTGGTTGAGGTACTCGAGTACCTTGGCGTCACCTTTCATGCGATCTCCCGACGTAGCGGCGTTGGCTTTCGGTCGGAGTATAGCACTTAGACACTCGGCATCAACCCGTAAGCACCTGTTTTTATTAATTTATTAGTTGCTTCTAGCTCGCATTCGCGGTCGCAGGCAGGAACGGCGCCGGCAATAGCCGGGTCTTGCGATGCTGCTCTTGCAGCGTTTCCGCCAGAATTTCGCGCGCACAGGGCGCGCAGCAGCCGCAACACTCGGCCACACCGAGGCGACGCTGCAGTTCGCGCATGTGGCAGGCGCCCGAGCGAACTTCCTCGCGAATCTCGCGTTCCGTGACACCCTTACAGAGACAGACGTACATCGGCTTCTCGAACCAGACAACTATGCCCAGTTAACCGCAAATGAGAATGAGTGTCAAACCATTAGAAGGCGAGACCTCATCCGCATAGCTTAATAGGAGTGATTTGCATTCACGAATAGAGTCGGCTAATGTGGCGGCAGATTCGGTAGCGCGCTTCCCCGGCACCATCCGCCTGACGGGTTGCCGCGCCGGATCGGACCAACAAAACAAAAAGGCCGCGGCGACCCCACTCGCACACGGCCCTACCGTCCTCTCCCCCAACTACGCCCGACTCGCCTCCGAGGGTCGGGCATTTTTTTGCCCGGCCACCGTCTCCGGCAGGCAGTCGGCGAGCTCCTTGAGCGCGCGCCGGTAGACATCGCGCTTGAAGAACACCACTTCATCCACCGGATGCCAGTAATCCACCCACCGCCAGCCGTCGAATTCGGGATGATCGGTGCTGTCGAAACGCACGCAGGACTCGGGGGCCTCCAGACGCAGCAGAAACCATTTCTGCTTCTGCCCGATGCATAGCGGGCGGCGGTGACGGCGCACGAAACGCTTGGGCAGCCGGTAGCGCAGCCACCCGCGGGTAGCACCGACAATGCGCACGTGCTGCTGCATCAGCCCGACTTCTTCCTGCAGTTCACGGAAGAGTGCCTGCTCGGCGCTTTCGCCGGCGCGCACACCTCCCTGCGGAAACTGCCAGGCATCCTGGCCGATTCGCTTGGCCCAGAGCACCCGACCGTCTTCGTGGGTGAGGATGATTCCGACATTGGCACGAAAGCCGTCCGAATCGATCACGGTCTTACCTGTGAAACACTTTCCCCGATTCTTTCACACCGGGGCTGAATGTGCCAAAGGCGTCATCCGGCGGGCCCCGAACGGGCCCGCCGGCATCGGTTGGATGCGATCAGAGCGCTTCGCAGCTACCGCCTTCGGCCATCCAGCTGGAACCGTTGGCGTCGGCACAATCCTTCTGCGAGACGCCGAACATCATCTGCTGGCCATCCCCGCAGTCGGCAACGTCGAAGCAGGTGCCGCCGGAGCCGGTGGCGCCACTGCTGCCGGCATCATCGTTGCTCATGGCCTGATCGCCGCCGTCCGCGGCCCCGGCATCGGCATCGGCCTCCGATCCGCTGTCCGACTGGCCGCAACCGGCCAGGGCCAGCACCAGAACAATTCCCGTCAATCCCGATTTCCACATTATCTGTTCCTCCTGTGCGCGGCCGGCGGGCCGGCCGTTTATGATTGTTGCGCGGAACATCTTTCGTGTCCGCAAGCCCAGTCTAGCGGTGAGACGCGCGGGATGCAGCCAATCCCCCCGATTGGCGCAGTAATGCCAGGCTGCCGTAACCTCTCGCGCTCGCACTCGACGGACGTTTGAATCATGCAGCTGGCAGCATTCGATCTGGACAATACCCTGCTCAACGGTGACAGCGATTACCTCTGGGGCCGTTACATCTGCGATCAGGGAGTCGTGGATGCCGCCGAGTTCCGGCGCCGGAATGACGCATTCCATGCGCAGTACCTGAACGGCACCCTCGACATCCACGCGTTCCAGCGTTTTGCCCTGCAACCGCTGATCGACAACCCGCTGAAAACCATGCAGACCCTGCGGACCCGCTACGTGGCCGACTGCATCGAGCCGGTCGTCGCGCCCGGCACACCGGCACTGATCGACTGCCACCGCCGGCGCGGCGATACGCTGCTGATCATCACCGCCACCAACCGGTTCATTACCGAGCCGATCGCGGAACTGCTCGGCGTCGAGTATCTGCTGGCCACCGATCCGGAATTCGTCGACGGCCGCTACACCGGCCGCATCCAGGGCACCCCGTGCTTCCGCGACGGCAAGATCACCCGGCTGGAGGACTGGCTGGCCGCTCACGGGCCGTTCGAGGGGATCACGGCCTACTCGGACTCCCACAACGATATTCCGCTGCTCGCGCGCGCGGACCGGGCCGCGGCGGTCGATCCCGACGAACGGCTTGCCGAACACGCCCGGCAGCAGGGCTGGCCGGTGGTCAGCCTGGTGGATCAGCCCGGCGCCGAGGTGTTTCGCACGGTGACCGGCGCCGGCTGACCGTCAGCGATAGCGAACGCGATAGGTCAGCCGGGTTTCGCCCTCGGCCGGGACTTCCAGCGACCAGGCGGCGCGCTGGGCGTCGACCTTCTCGTGGTCGGCACTGGCCGACAGCATGGTCCAGTCGCCGGGCATGGATTCCACCACCCGGACCGTCACCGGCTCCGACCTGGCGTTCTCGATCACCAGTTCACGCTCGATTTCCCGCGCCTGACCGTCCCGCTGGGTATCGGTGGTGGTGCGCTCGGCGGTGATGTCGAACGCGCGGCCGAGCGCCAGCTCGACCGGCGCGCCGACGGGCGTATTGCCGATGCCGGCTTCGCCGATCAGCAGGGGTGTGGTGCCATCACCATAGACGCGGATGGTACCGGCCGGCATGGGCTGACCCAGGGTGTTGTCGAAAGCCACCCGGATGCCGGCGTGGGCACGCTGCCGGTTGCTGTCGAGATACTGCCAGCCATGGTCGAAGCGGTATTCCCGCTCGACCTCGATACGCTGTTCGGGCATCAGCAGCACGCTGCGCTGCTCACCGTCGGCCAGGGTCACCGGCTGGTCCAGTTCGTAACGGTAGTAATCGGCGGCCTGCTCGGCCTGCATGCCGTCCGCCGCGGAGGCGGCTTCGCTGCGCATCATCATCGCCTTGGGCTGACCGCCCTGCCGCGCCACATCTCCGGCGATCAGCGCCAGCTGCGCCTGCCGCCAGTCCGTGCCGGCGTTATTGCTGATTACCGCCTGCGCCCGCAGGGTCAATTGCTCGGCATTTTCGTCCAGGCTGGCCACGTACTCGGTGCGCCAGCTCATGCCGTCGACCTGATACAGCATTTCCAGCGGCTGGCGCCCGCTCTGGTCGGCCCGGATATCCAGCTGCAACGCGCCGGCCGGCAACGCCGTGTCCGGCACGGATGACAACGCCAGCCGCCAGGGCGATTCCGCGTCCAGCCATTCCACCCGATCATCCACGCGCACCATCGGCACCCCATCCGCGGACAGCAGGGTGGCCTCCCGGGTGACATCGCCGCCGCTGCCGTCGGCCCGGCGCAGCGTCACGGTCTGTCCGACCAGCGCGGCCAGCATGGCTGCGCGGTCGTCACCGCCGTCGCGATAACGCGATCCCAGCAGCTCGATGCCGTCGCCAGCCAGCCAGAAGGTTTCCGGCCGAATCCGATCGGGCAGATTGGCCAGCGTCAGCGTCTGGCGGCCCTTGTCCAGCGGCAGGTCCTGGGTATCGGCCACCAGGGCGGCGCCGCTCTGGTAGAGCGTCAGCGCCTGTCCACCGCCATTGTCCGCCCAGGCGGCACTTATCAGTGCGGTGCCAGCCAGCATCATCAGCATGCGCATCATCGTTATCCTCTTGAGTTTCGTTAACGCGCGAACATGCGCGGGGCGGCGGCCGCTGTCAAAGCCGCTCGGGGGCGGCCACCCCGCGATCCACATTGGCCACGCGCATCAGGTAGGTCACCAGCAGAATCGCCGGCACGCCCGCGATGGCGGTCAGCACGAAGAACCAGACGTAACCGAAGCCGTCGACCGCCATGCCGGAAAATCCGCCGATGAACTTGCCGGGAAGGGTCATCAGCGACGAGAACAGCGCGTACTGGGTCGCCGTATAGGCGGTGTTGGTCAGGCTGGACAGGTAGGCGATGAACGCCGAACCGGCCATGCCCCCGGCGAGGTTGTCCGCGGAAATCGTCATCGCCAGCCCCACCAGGCCGGGATCGCTGCGGGTGGCCAGCCAGGCGAATACCAGATTGGTGACCGCCGCCAGCACCGCACCTGCCAGCAATGGCCGCATGATGCCGTAGCGGGCCACCAGCACCCCACCGAGCACGGCGCCGCCGATGGTCATGCCCACTCCGAAGATCTTGGCCACCGAGGCGATTTCCTCGAGCGTGTAACCCATGTCCAGATAAAACGGATTGGCCATCACGCCGAGGGTGATATCGGTGACCCGGAAGATCGCCACGAACACGAGAATCGCCAGGGCCAGACGGCCGTTGCGGGCGAAGAAGTCCAGGAAGGGGCAGACCACGGCCTCCAGCAGCCAGGCAGCAATCTGCTGCAGCCGGCGCGGCCAGTGCGGGCTGCGGGCGAGAAAATCCACCACGCGCTGTTCGCGCTGCTCGGTACCCGACGTCACCACCACGTCCGGTTCGCCGACGAACAGCACCGTGATCATGCCCACGCCCATCAGCCCGGCCATTACCAGATACACCTGCGGCCAGTCGATGCCGGCGGCCAGATAGAACGCACCTGCCCCGGCGGTCAGGATCGCGATGCGATAGCCGGCCTGATAGGTGGCTGCCATTGCCCCCTGCCAGGACCCGGGCGCGGCCTCGATGCGCCAGGCATCGATGGCCACGTCCTGCGTGGCCGAGGCGAACGCCACCAGTAGCGCCCATAGCGCCAGCCCGCGCAGATCCATTTGCGGATCGGTCATGGCCATGCCGATCAGCCCGGCGGCAATACCCAGCTGCGCCAGCAGCATCCAGCTGCGGCGGCGGCCCAGCAGGCGCGTCAACAGCGGCAGCGGCAGCCGGTCGATCACCGGCGCCCAGAACACCTTGATGGAATAGGTAATACCCACCCAGGAGAAGAACCCGATGGTGGTGCGCGACACATCCTCCTGGGTCAGCCAGGCCGAAAGCGTGGAGAACACCAACAGGAACGGCAGCCCGGCGGAAAAGCCGAGCAGGCCCATGCCGAGGATGCGCGGCCGGCCATAGATGGCCAGCGCTGCCCGCCAGCGGGCGACGGGCTCAGAAGGGCCAGTCATAGTCCATGATCAGAGGCGCGTGGTCGGACAACCGCTCGGCCTGGAAGATGTCGGCACCTTTCACCTGCTCGGCCAGCCCCGGCGTGATCACCTGATAGTCGATGCGCCAGCCCACGTTCTTGGCCCAGGCCTGACCCCGGTTCGACCACCAGGTGTAGCGATCGGGCCGGTCGTCGACCACGCGGAAGCCGTCGACGAAGCCCTGCTCGCCGAACAGCCGGTCCAGCCAGGCCCGTTCGTGCGGCAGAAACCCCGAGTTCTTCTGGTTGGACTTCCAGTTCCTGATGTCCTTTTCGGTATGGGCGATATTCCAGTCGCCGCAGACGATCAATTCGCCGTTGGCGTCGCGCCGGCGCTGCAGAAATTCCGGAAAGTATTCAAGCCAGCGTTCCTTGGACGCCTGGCGGTGATCCCCCGATGACCCGGACGGGGCGTACAGGCTGGCCACGGCGAGATCGCCGAAACGAGCCTCGATATAGCGGCCCTCGCCGTCGAATTCCGGTTCACCCATGCCGCGGATCACCTCGTCGGGCTCGCGTCGGGCATACAGGGCCACGCCCGAGTAACCCTTGCGGGCCGTGGCCTCGTGGTAGGCGCAGTGATAGCCCTCGGGCCAGAACACCGGATCGGGCTCCAGCTGGTGCTGCTGGGCCTTGAGCTCCTGAATCGCCACCACGTCGGCATCCTGACCGGCCAGCCAGTCGAAGAAGCCCTTGCGGGCGGCCGCGCGAATGCCGTTGGCGTTGAACGAGATGATGCGCATCGGGATGAAGGTCGGTGCGGGCGGGGCTATCATACCGAAAGCATTCGACACTCCGTTCCCATGCAGGATCACAAGACCCGCTTTCTCGACCTGGCGTTCGACCACGGCGCACTCAGGCTCGGCGAGTTCACCCTAAAATCCGGCCGCGTCAGCCCCTACTTCTTCAACCTGGGCGCCATCGCCGGCGGCGCGGCCATGGCCACTCTGGCCGACTGCTATGCGCGCGCCATCCTGGATACCGGCATTCAGCTCGACGGCCTGTTCGGCCCGGCTTACAAGGGCATTCCGCTGGTGACCGCGACCGCCTGCGCGCTGGCCGGCCACGGCGTGGACCTGCCGTTTACCTACAACCGCAAGGAGGCCAAGGATCACGGCGAGGGCGGCCATCTGGTGGGCGCTGAGCTGAGCGGACGCATCGGCATTGTCGACGATGTGATTACGGCCGGCACCGCCGTGCGCGAGGCCATCCAGCTCATTCACAGCGCCGGCGCGCAGCCCGCTGCGCTGGTGGTGGCACTGGACCGCCAGGAGCGCGGCAGCGGCAATCAGTCGGCCATCCGCGAGCTGGCCGAATCAACCGGGATCACCCCGATTGCGGTTTGCACCCTCGATGATCTGCTGGGCTATCTGGACCGGCGGCCCGGCAACGAGGCGACGGTGGCGGCAATGAAAGCGTACCGGCGCGACTACGGCGATACAGCGCCAATCGGCTAAGCGACCGACGCCAGGTCAATTCGACCCCGGCCGGATCAGCGTCCCCACGCCGGCGTCGGTAAACAGTTCCAGCATGATGGCGTGCTCCACCCGCCCATCGACGATGTGCGCGGCATTCACGCCCGACGCCACCGCATCCAGCGCACAGCGGATCTTGGGCAGCATGCCGCCGTGGATGACGCCCGACTGGATCAGCGTCTCGACCCGCGCCGGCGACAGGCCAGTGAGCACCGAACCGTCGGCATCGAGAACGCCGGCGGTGTTGGTCAGCAGCATGAGTTTTTCGGCGCCCAGCACCGACGCCATCTTGCCCGCCACCAGATCGGCGTTGATGTTGTAGGAGCGACCGTCGTCACCCACGCCGATCGGGGCGATCACCGGAATGAAGTCGTCCTCGTCCAGCCGCCGGACAATGGCCGGGTCGATGGCCGACACCTCACCGGCGTAACCCAGGTCCACCAGCTCGTCCGCTTCGCCTTCGTGCATGGTCAGCTTGCGCGCGCGGATCAGCCCGCCGTCCTTGCCGGTCAGCCCGACCGCCCGGCCGCCGTGCTGATTGATCAGGTTGACGATTTCCTTGTTCACCAGTCCGCCGAGCACCATTTCCACCACGTCCATGGTTTCGGCGTCGGTCACCCGCATGCCACCAACGAACCGGGTCTCCTTGCCCAGCCGCGCCAGCAGCTCGCCGATCTGCGGGCCACCGCCATGCACCACCACCGGATTGATGCCCACCAGCTTCATCAGCGCGATGTCGCGGGCGAAACCGCGCTTGAGCTCGGGCTCGGTCATGGCGTTGCCGCCGTACTTGATCACCACGGTCTTGCCCGCGAAGCGCCGGATATACGGCAGCGCCTCGCCCAGGACCCGGGCGACCTGCATGGCCTGTTCAGAGGTTAGCGACATGGTTGTTGCATCCGCCTTGTTATCG
This sequence comes from Spectribacter acetivorans, assembly GCF_031846305.1. Classification (NCBI taxonomy): domain Bacteria; kingdom Pseudomonadati; phylum Pseudomonadota; class Gammaproteobacteria; order Salinisphaerales; family Salinisphaeraceae; genus Spectribacter; species Spectribacter acetivorans. The sequence continues at coordinate 23,047 of NZ_JAVRHY010000020.1, read as the reverse complement.
GTTCGGGTCTACTGGCGTCCGGATGAACCGAAGCCGCCAGCGCCTCGCTGGCTGGTTTCGAATTCATCGACGATCTCGAACGCGGCCCGCACCACCGGCACCAGCACCAGCTGCGCCACCCGTTCGCCGGGCTCGATGGTGAAGGCGGTCTGGCCGCGATTCCAGCAGGACACCATCAGTTCACCTTGGTAGTCGGAGTCGATCAGCCCCACCAGATTACCCAGCACGATGCCGTGCTTGTGCCCCAGACCCGACCGGGGCAGCACGACGCCAGCCAGGTCGGGGTCCGCGATATGAATGGCCATGCCACTGGGCAGCAGCTCGGTATCCCCGGGCGCCAGCGTGAGGGGCGCATCGAGGCAGGCCCGCAGGTCCACCCCCGCCGAGCCCGGCGTGGCGTAATCCGGCATCGGAAAATCGCGCCCGAGGCGCGGATCAAGCAGTCGAATCTGGAGTTTGTGCATCGGACAGTCGTTGGGAAATGAGTTGGACCAGCTGGTCGGCCAGCCGTGTCTTGGGGGCCTGCGGCAGGTGGCAATCGCCACCTTCCCAGCAGACATAAAGCGCGTTGTCGGGTTGATCGAAGCCGCGATCCACCCCGACCAGGTTGCCGGCCAGCATGTCCGCGCCCTTGGCAACGCGCTTGGCTCGGGCCTGGGCTTCCAGGTCGCGGGTTTCGGCGGCGAACCCCACCACGAGCGGGCGCGGCCGGACGGCGGCCACCTCGGCGAGAATATCGCGGTTGCGTACCAGATCGACGTTCGAACCGGCCTCGTCCTTCTTGATCTTGTGGGTCTCACGGCGCGCGGGGCGATAGTCGGCTACAGCGGCGGCGGCGATGAACACATCGGCCTGCTCGACGCGGGCGAACACCGCCGCATGCATGTTATCGGCCGTCTCCACGGGCACCGCCTCAACCGCGTCAGGCACCGGCAGATCGGTAGGCCCGGTCACCAGTGTCACGCGGGCGCCGGCTGCCACACAGGACGCCGCCAGGGCATATCCCATGCGTCCGGACGAGCGGTTGGTCAGATAGCGGACCGGGTCCAGCGGCTCCCGGGTAGGACCGGCAGTAACCAGCACATGCCGGCCGGCCAGTTCGCCAGCCTGCGGCGCCAGATGCGCGGCCAGCGCATCGCGGATGGCTTCGGGTTCCAGCATGCGGCCGGCGCCGCTTTCCCGCTCTGCCAGCTCGCCGTCATCCGGGCCCAGAATGGTCACGCCGCGTGTCGCCAGCGTCTCGCAGTTCGCCCGCGTGGCCGGATGGGCCCACATCACGTGATTCATCGCTGGCGCCACGAGCACGGGCGCCATGGTGGCCAGGCACAGGGTGCTGAGCAGATCATCCGCCCGCCCCTGGACCAGCCGAGCCAGGCAATCGGCGGTGGCCGGCGCGATCAGCACCCGCTCGGCCCAGCGCGCCAGCTCGATATGGCCCATGCCCAGTTCGGCGGACTCGTCCCAGAGACTGCGGCGCACGGCCCGGCCGGACAACGCCTGCAATGTGAGCGGCGTGATGAAACGGCAGGCGCCCTCGGTCATCACCACCTGCACCTCGGCGCCGGCTTCCACCAGCCGACGGGTGAGCACCGCGGCCTTGTAGGCGGCAATGCCGCCGGTTACGCCCAGCAGAATGCGACGTTGGGAAAGCGCTTTCATAAGAACCCTTTGCCAGAGCCTTCCTAGTTTACCGGCTTTACCAGCCCACAGTGATTGCGCAACCCGGCCCGGATTGGCACCGTAACCGGGATTTTCGGAGCCGCGCCATGCCCATCACCGACTGGCCCGTCGACGAACGGCCCCGTGAAAAACTGCTCGACCGGGGCGCCGGCGCCCTGACCGATGCCGAACTGCTGGCGATCTTCCTGCGTACGGGTGTGAGCGGCATGAGCGCGGTGTCGCTCGCCCGTGAATTGCTCGATGACTACGGCGGCCTGGCCCCACTGCTGGCTGCGGACGAGCGCGAATTCTGCGCCGGCCATGGCCTGGGAACCGCCAAGTTCGTGCAGCTGCAGGCGGTGGTAGAAATGGCGCGGCGGTACCTGGCCGAGCGTCTGGACCGGTCGGAACCCCTGACCGACCCCGCTGCCACCCGCGACTACCTGACCGCCCGGCTGGCCCGCCAGCCGCACGAGGTCTTTGCGGCCCTGTTTCTGGACACGCGCCATCGCGTCCTGGCGTATGAGGAGTTGTTTCGGGGCACCATCGACGGCGCTGCCGTGTATCCGCGGGAAGTGGTCAAGGCCGCTCTGCGCCACAACGCCGCGGCGGCCATCTTCGCCCATAACCACCCGTCCGGCATTGCCGAACCGTCCGAGGCCGACCGCAGTCTGACCCGCCGGCTCAGTGATGCCCTGGCCCTGGTGGACATCCGGACGCTGGATCATTTCGTGATCGGCGCCGGTGAGGCCGTGTCGTTCGCGGAACGCGGCTGGCTCTGACGCACGTCGCCCCTAGCCGCGGCTGAAACAGTTTTTGCGCCGCAGCAATCCACTATGGTACAAACCGGTGCACGCGCCAAAATGGTGCGAGGGAATACACTCTTTTCTGGAGTTCGCATGAAAACATCCGTGACGCTTCTTACTACCGCCCTGCTGGCGAGCCCGCTGACAGTACTGGCCGCACAGTCGGACTACACCTATATCGAAGGTGACTTTATTGCCACCGGCGAGGGCGAACTCGAGGGGAACTTCAACAATACGCCAATAGGTGTCAGAGGCGAAGAAGACTACGACGGATTCGGCTTCAAGGGCTCGATCGACATCACACCGAACTTGTTTATCGAGAGCGCATACGACGATATCGAAGTGGACGACGGTGATTCGGAGTTTGAATTTCTCTCTGGCGGATTGGGCCTTCGTACGGCAATCGGTAACAACGCCAATCCGCTTGATCTGTACGGCGTCGTAACCTACGAAAGCGTCGACGGCCGTTTGTTAGGTGCCGATTTTGAAGCCGATGGCTATGGCATTACAGGCGGGTTGCGCTGGCAGGCCTCGCCCCAGCTAGAAATCAACCCGTATATCAGCCATCTCGACTATGGTGAAATCGATGACTCCGACGCTGATCTTGACGGACTCCGTTTTGGCGTAGACGGCGTTTTCAACGTTAACGATGTGTTTGCCCTGACCGCCGGCTACCGGATGACGAAGCTGGAAGCAGAAGACTCCACCGGTAGTATCGATCTGGACCTCGAAAACGAAATCCGCCTCGGCGGCCGCATCTACCTCACCAAGTAAACGGCGTAAATACCTGCCCGGCCGCGCGGCCGGGCAGGTTCTTGCCGTTGCCAAAGCCGCCGGTAGCTGGTATAAAGCGCGGCTTCGTAATACTCGTTCAAACAGCGTCGTCGAGGCTTCCCATGTCGCGAGTCTGTCAGGTCACCGGCAAACGCCCGGTAACCGGTAACAACGTTTCCCATGCCAACAACAAGACCCGGCGCCGATTCGAACCGAATCTGCACTGGCACCGGTTCTGGGTGGAATCCGAAAAGCGCTACGTGCGGCTGCGCGTATCCGCCAAGGGCATGCGCATTATCGACCGGCAGGGCATCGACACCATCCTCGCCGACGTCCGCAAGCGTGGGGAGAGAGTCTGATGCGCGAAAAAGTGAAGCTTGTTTCCACCGCCGACACCGGGTTCTTCTACACCACGTACAAGAACAAGCGGAACACGCCCGACAAGATCGAGATGAAGAAGTACGATCCGGTCGTGCGCAAACACGTGATCTTCAAGGAAGGCAAGATCAAGTAGATCTCGCCTGACTAACTGAACATGGCTCATGAAACGCCGGTGCCCCGCACCGGCGTTTTCGCTTGTGACAGCCGCGAATCCGCTGTCAATCTCCCGCAACATTTGTCGCCTAGCGTGTCGGATTATCCAACACCGTCAGGCGAATACGATGATCAATGGAATCCGGGCCACGGCACTGCTACTCCTGGCCGGCGTGGGCGCGACAGCCTCAGCCTCCGACTACACCTATCTGCAGGCCGATTGGATCGCAGCCGGCGATATCGATCGCAGCGGTCTGAACAGCGGCTTCACCGAGGAGTACGACGGCTTTGCCGCCGAGGGCGCCATCAGCCTGTTGCCGGGGCTTTTCGTCCAGGCCCGCTATGACGATATCGAGGGCGAGCGCAGCAGCGACGCGCGATTCATACAGCTAGGCGCTGGCGTGAACCACGATCTCGGGCAGTATCTCTCGCTGGTCGTCGACTACGACCTGGCGCTGGGCGCTTACGCCCTGGCCAGTTACGAGGATATCGATACCGACGGCGCCAGCGGCGATGGCCTGGGTGTATCCGGCGGGCTGCGCTGGCACCCGGTGCCGACGCTCGAGATCAACCCGTCCGTCGGCTACGTGGACTACGACGAGCTGGACGACTCGACCGCCACGCTGTCGGGATTTCGCTATGCCCTGCGCGGACTGTTCCACATCACCCCGCAGATCGCGCTGACCGCCGCCTATCAGGTCACCGCGCTGGATCTGGAACTGGCCGCGCGGGAAACCGACCTGGATTTCGAGAAGGAATTCCGGTTAGGCGTTCGCTACTACTTCACCGCTGCCGAATAGCCGAGAATCATCACGGGAGATCCTCGAGCAGCTCGTCCTTCTTGTCTTCGTAGTCCTGCTCGCTGATCAAACCCTGATCGCGTAATTTCTTCAGCGACTGAAGCCGGGTTTCGATGCGCTGCCAGGCGTTGTCACCGGGATCTGTCGATTCAGCTGTGCCGCCATCACTTCCGGCGGCAAGTGACGGTGAGGTACTTGGGGCATCGCCGACCTCGCCCGCCGGGCTCGCGGCCGGCGCTGCCGGCATCGTCCCGGTCTCCGCTGTTGATGACGGTGAGGTCGCCTCATCAGCAGCCTCACCAGACGGCGCGCCTTCTGCTGATGCCGGCCCATACTTTAGGGACTGCGCACTGCGGTCGGCGCCAAGCGATGTGGTCGCCGGCATATTCTCGCGCGCAGAATTGATTGCCTGTCCCGTGGCATACAGCTGCACCCAGTCGCGTCGATCCCCACGCCATTGCCAGGTATCTCGCTCGACCAGTCTTTCCCCATCGACGTCACCGACCTCAATTCGTGACCCGGGCTTGAGGGGGTTGGTCTGCGGGTCCCGGAAGGAACTGTAGATATTATCCAGTTCATCGAAAACCAGATTGAGCTGATCCTCCTTAAAGAAGACCCTAGCTGTCGTCGCCAGACGTTCGCCCGAGAATCCGAACCGTCCATCCCTGCTCCGAAAGAACATGAGGAACACATCCTGGTTCGGCTGGGCTCGCGCCAGCGCCTCCGCAAGCCCCTCGGCGACGGCCCCAAGGCGTGTTGGCGAAGCAAGCGTCACCACCCCTTCATCCGCCGAACGAATGCGCATGGACAGCAGCAGTGCCTGCACTTGTTCAGGATCGAAAGCCGCCGGGTGATCATTGACCGGCTGGGCACCCAGACCGGTCGGAATCAACTGGATGAGGATATTGTCGGTCCGCTCGACGTTCACGTAATCCGGCGGCATCTTGCCGGGCGTCGAACCGCCTGCATCAGGCAATGGGAAACCACTGCATCCCGCCATCAATGCAGCAACCCCGAGGGTCAGGTGAATTCCCAGTTTCCGGATATCGACCGCCATCAACCTCACTCCCAGAAAAGACCTGCCGAAGAACAACGGGCTTGAGCCTACCGCAAACCCACCGGACACCAAAAGAAAAGGCCGGGCAACCAATGGAAGCCCGGCCTTCACTTTTAACGCAACCGCGTCAGATCAACATCAGAAGGCGAAGAACGCGCCCACATTAAAGTTGTCGGACTCGATAGTTCCGCCATTCTGCGCCTCGGATTCCACATCGGAATACTCAGCAAGCAGGGTCAGGTTCGGCGTCAAGCTGTGGTAAACGCCAGCGGTAATCTTGCTGTTCTTGTCGAGCAGCGTACCGGCATCACCAGCATTCGCATCAAGGTTGGATTCGCCGTAGTTGATGCCGTACTTAGTGGCACCGGCGGTGAAGGTCAACTGGGCCAGACCACCATCAGAATCACGTGCGGCACCCGCCGCGTCAAAACCGTTCACCAGCAGCGCCGTGGCGCCGAGGCCCTCGGTGGTGTAGTACGACAGTAGCAATTCCAGCGGACCGAAAGCCTGCTTGTAGTTCACATCGAAACCGGTCGCATCTTCCTCGACACAGACGCCATCGTTCGCAACGGCATCGGCTGTGCAGTCTACATCCATAGACATGCCGTTGACGGACACGAAGCCGCTGCTCCAGCCGTATCGCAACTGGCCATGGAATCCCGGGGCAGACTCAGCAACGTTAAGCGAAGTAGCTGCTGTCAGAGAATCGATGGTCTGGAAGATACCGGCGGTTGCAGTGAAGCCACCGAAATCCGGGGTGGTGTAGTTAATCTGAGAAAGGGTATCGGTGTAGATGTAACCTAGACCGATGGAACCCAGCGACGTGTTGGCCGGCGCACCGACCGCATTCGGGCTGGCGCCGACGCCCGGAATGGTCATGTCGTTGATGATGGCATCGAAGCCGAACAGGCCGAAATCACGCCCCATCTTCACCTCACCGAAATTGGCGTTACCAAATTTCATGAAAACTTGACGAGCGTCGATTCCGGTAGTCGCCAAGCCCACATTAGCCGCGCCAGGCGCCAGGGCCGCACTACCGCCGGTTCCCTGTTGCAGGTTCGGCGAACCACCATCATTGCTGACGATGCCAGGATAAAAACCGAACGTACCGGAAACATCCCAGCCGTTCTGTTGCGTCGCTACGGTGAAGACAATTGCCGCCGGCAAAAGCCCGGTCCGGATGTTGGAAAACTGGTCTTCTCCAGAATCCACATTCTGCATACAGGCAACACCACCGTCGACCTGCGCGCCACCATCGTCACATCCGATATTTACGTAATGAGCATTAACGTTACCGTTGACGGAAAAAGTCCAGTCACCGGCTTTCATATCGACTGCCTGCGCTGCAGGCACGGCGCCGAACGCAAAGGCTGCGCCCGCCGCATGAACCGCGAGTTTGTTTAAACGCATCGTTGATTCCCCTCCAAGTGGAATACCAATCCGGGTCCCCAGGAACCGGAACCGCCAGTTCCAGAGTCGTTAGAGTCCGCATCGCGAACCACGGGCCCGGCCTGCACCGCGAAGTAGCAAGCCGTGTGCCATTGACTGCGCCACAGGAAAATCCCCGTACTCTCGCTCATCAACCCGTGCCCCAAGGTCATCATGTCTCGTTTGCGACGGACCCTGTCACGTTTTATGAACAGTTATGGCGCAGCTGTCAAGCCACTAGAGTAATGCACCGCAACATATTGGCGGCAAAAGGATGCCGCTGATGAACGAACCAAAAGACCAGCGACCGCCGCCCCGATGAGGTGCACAACTCAAGGCCCGCGCTCACCCTACGGTCGATTGATTGCGTAACGATGTCAGCAGCAGATTGCCGTAGGCGTCCGTTTCGCAGGCCCAGCCCGGCGCCAGCCAGATGGTTGCCACCGCGTCGCGGACTATCGCGGGTCCGTCGGTCCGCCATCCGGCCGGCAGCGTGTCCCGTGCGTAGACCGGCACCCGGTCCTCACACCCATGGACCGCGACACGCTCCTCCGCATCGACCGACTCGGACGACTCGGCGCGCTGCGGCAAGGCCAGGGCCAGTTCGGGCCCCGCCAGACTCATCCGGACGGTGACGATCTCCACCGGCTCATCCAGACGATGACCATTCTGCCGCTCGTGCGCAGCATGAAAATCCGTCTGCGCCTGCGCCATGTCCCACCAGCTGATGTTGAGCGCCGCGCTCTGGCCCTGATAGCGCATATCCAGCGACGCGCTGGCCGTGATTGCCGAGGCTTCGACACCTTCGGCGCGCAGTTCCGCCTCGCCCTGCGTGCGCAGATTTTCCAGCCAGGCATCGATCTGCGAGTCTGACAGCGTCGACGCCGCTTCCAGCACGCTGCGTGACATTTCGCGCGACCGCCGCGCCACCAGCATGCCTAGCGCCGACAGCACGCCGGCGTGCACCGGCACCATGGCCCGGGTCATACCCAGCGTGTCGGCCAGCGCACAGACATGCAGACCGCCGGCCCCGCCGAAACACAGCAGCGTGCGTTCGCGCGGGTCCTCGCCGCGCTGAACCGACATCACCCGCAGCCCGCCGGCCATGGCCTCGTTGACCACGGCAAGGACACCTTCGGCTGCAGCCATTCGATCGGTGCCCAGTTGCTGCGCCACCGAATCAATCGCCTTCTGTGCCGCCGCCAGATCCAGGGCGGCCTCACCGCCCAGCCGGGTCGAGGCCGGCAGGCGACCCAGCACCATATTGGCATCGGTGACGGTCGCTTCGGTGCCACCGCGCCCGTAGCAGGCCGGTCCCGGATCCGCGCCCGCGGACGATGGCCCCACCGCCAGCAGGCCGCCCGCGTCCACCCGGGCCAGCGAGCCGCCGCCCGCGCCCAGCGTGTGCATGTCGACCATCGGTACAGCCACCGGGAAACCGCCGATCTCGCCGTTGCTGGTTAGCGGGATGTCGCCGTCGATCAGCGCCACATCGGTACTGGTGCCGCCCATGTCGAACGTCAGCAGCCGCTCGCGGTCGGCAAGCCGTCCGACAAAACGGGCGCCGACCAGACCGGCGGCCGGCCCTGACAAAAGCATGTCGACCGCCCGTTCGCGCGCCCGTGCAACGGACATCGTCCCGGCCGCACTGTGCATCACCGAAAACTCGCCCACTGCCGACCGCAGCCGATCCAGATAACGCCCGACACGCGGCCCGAGACTGGCATTGATCCAGGTGGTGATCCCGCGCTCGTACTCCTTGTATTCCGCCAGCACGGCGCTGGATCGGCTCACGAAATAGTCCGGTGCCAGTGCTTCGGCCAGACGCCGCTCGGCGCGGTCGTCGAAGAACGAGTACAGCAGATTGATCGCCACCGCCTCGGGCTCCAGTTCGGCCAGGCGCTGGCGGAGCGCCGCCAGACTGGCTTCGCCCAGCGGCGTCACCTCGCGACCATAGGCATCGCTGCGCTGATCCACCGCCAGGCACAATTCGGATGCCACGGGTATCTTTCGAGGCGCTGGTTCCAGCGCGTACAATTCCTGACGTGCCTGACGCCCGATGGTCAGCACATCGGTCAGGCCCTCATTGGTGACGTAGGCGGTCACCGCGTGATGCCCTTCCAGCAGCGCGTTGGTGGCGACAGTGGAACCGTGAACCAGGTTGGTCTCGACGATCGCCAGCCGGCCGAGCCCGTCGGTGACCGCGCGTTCGGGCGCCGACGGCGTGGAGGCGATCTTGGCCACGCGCAGATGCTCGCCGTCGAATGCGACGAAATCGGTGAAGGTACCGCCGGTGTCGACACCGACCAGAAGAGGATTGCAGGAACCGGGCGCGCCGCGAGTGGTCATCAGGCGGGTATATCGAAAAAGGGGAATGAATCAGGCCATGAATAACGACGTGCTTGTCGATGCGCAAGGCCTGACGCGTCGCTACGGTTTGATCCAGGCGGTTTCCGGGCTCGACCTGCAGTTGCGCAACGGCGAGATTCTGGGATTGCTGGGCCCCAACGGCGCCGGCAAGTCCACCACCCTGCGCATGCTGGCCGGCTGTCTGGCCCCGTCCGAGGGCCGCGTTATTATCCGCGGCCACGACATGGCCAGAGCCCCCAGCCGGGCCAAGCATCACCTGGGCTATCTACCCGAACGCCCGCCGTTATATCCGGAACAGACCGTGCGCGAATATCTGGCCTTCTGCGCCCGCCTGCACCGCATTCCGCGCGGGGAACAGGCCGAGGCGGTGGCCTCGGCCATGACCGACTGCGGCCTGAGCGACATGGGTAATCGCCTGATCGCGCACTGCTCCAAGGGCTACCAGCAGCGGGTGGGAATCGCCCAGGCCATCCTGCATCAGCCCGACGTGGTGATTCTCGACGAGCCCACGGCCGGGCTCGACCCCAACCAGATACGCGAAATCCGCGCCCTGATCCGCCGGCTGGGCGAATCCCACAGCGTGATCCTGTCCAGCCATATTCTCCCGGAGATCCAGGCGACCTGCGCACGGGTCGCCATCATCCATGGCGGGCAGCTCGTGTTCGACCGGCCGATGCACGAGATCGACGGCGACGACCATGGGCGAACGTTGCGTCTGGGCCTGCGCCGACCGCCGGGCAGCGACATCATCGCCGCCGTGCCCGGTGTCGAGCGAGTCCAGGTCACGGAAGACGGCCTCTGGCAACTGACCTGCGCGCCCGGCGCCGACCCGCGCGAGGCCCTGGCCCGTCAGGCGGCGCGGGATGACTGGGGGTTGTTCGAGTTGAGTCAGCCGCGACGCACCCTGGAAGACATCTTTACCGAACTGACCAGCGCCGACCGCGCGGCACCCCGGCAGGCGGCCTGATGATCTGGATCTGGCTCATCGCCCGCCAGGAACTGGCGCGGCTGTTCGTCTCGCCCCTGGCCTGGACCATGCTGGCGGTGGTGCAGTTGCTGCTGGGGCTGCTGTTCGCCATGAGCCTGGCCGACCTGATGCTCAACCCGCAGCGTCTGGGTGACTACAACGGCGTCACCGAGGTCGTCGGCGGCGGGTTGTTCCGGTTCGCCACCATCATTCTGCTGCTGGTCATTCCCCTGCTGACCATGCGCCTGTTTGCCGAGGAGCGTAAGGCCGGTACGCTGGATCTGCTGCTGGCTTCGCCCGTCACCCTCACCGGCCTGGTGCTGGGCAAGTTCGCGGGCATCCAGGCATTCCTGACCCTCATGCTCGCCCTGACCGCGCTGATGCCGCTGTCACTGAGCCTGGGCACGCAGCTCGACCTGGGCATGCTGGCCGCCGGTCTATTCGGGCTGTGGCTGATGATGGCGGCGTTTGCCGCCGCGGGGCTATTCATCTCGTCGCTGACCCGCGAACCCACGGTGGCGGCGGTGGCCAGTTTCGGCCTGCTGCTGGGCATCTGGCTGCTGCACGCGGTGTCGTTCTTCGACTGGCAACCCGCCATTCTGGGCATGACCCTGCCGCTGGGAGATTTCGCTCGCCAGCTGTCGCTGATCGGGCACTACGACAACCTGCTCTACGGCATCTTCAATACCGCGGATGTCGCCTACTACCTGATCTTCTGCGGGCTGTTCTTGGCCCTGACCATCCAGCGGCTGGACATGGAGCGGCACTAGTGTCCTGTCCCGCAAGTAACCTCGCAATATGCGCGGCCCTCGCCGCGTCTGGCGGCGTTGCGAAAACTCGCCGTAGTGCAAGCTACGACTCGCTTTCGCGCCTTGCCAGACACGCCGATTGCTCGCGCATATTTATACGAGAAACTTACGGGACAGGACACTAGCCATGCGCCTCCAGCATGTCCTGACCATCCTGCTCATGATTGCCGTGGCGGCACTGCTGGTGTTCGTCAGCGGCCGCTACACCCTGCACGCGGACTGGACCCACGCCAACCGCAATTCCCTCACGCCGGCGTCGATGCGGATTCTCGACACGATGCCGGGCGAGGTCCGGTTCACCGCTTACGCGTATCCCGGCCCCACCCGCCAGTCCATCCGGGATCAGCTCGACCGCTACCGGCGCGCCGATGACAGCGTGTCCCTGACCTTCGTGGACCCGGCCGAGGCGCCCCAGCAAATGCGCGAGCTGGGCGTGCGCAGCGACGGCGAGGTGCGAGTCAACTACGACGAGCGCGACGTGACGCTCGACGACCTCACCGAACAGACCGTCACCAGCGCCCTCCAGCGGCTAGCCGCCGGGCGCGACCAGTGGGTGGTGTTTCTCACCGGACACGGCGAACGCGACTCGCAGAACGAGGAGCCCGGCGGCTACAGCCAGTTCAGCGCGGCGCTGGGCCGGCAGGGGCTCAAGACCCGGCCGCTGAATCTGGGCGAGTCTCCGGCGATCCCCGACAACACGTCGGTACTGGTCATCGCCAGCCTCCAGCAATCGCCACTGCCCGGCGAAGTCGGGATGATTCGCGACTACCTGGACAACGGCGGCAACCTGCTGTGGCTCACCGACCCGAGCACGCCCGACCCCATGCCGGCGCTGGCGGAAGCGCTGGGGCTCCAGTGGCAATCGGGGACCGTGATCTATCCCGATTATCAGGCCCTTGGCACCGGCCATCCCGCCCTGTCGCTGGTGGTGAACTATCCCCGTCACCCCATCACCGAACGGCTCGACGGCCTAACGCTGTTCCCCTTCGCGGGCGGTGTCACCGCGACGGACACCACCACCTGGCAGGCCGCCTCACTGATCCGGACACCGGCCCGCTCCTGGCTGGAAACCGGCGACCTGGACGGCGAGGACGTCAGCTTTTCCGAGGAGGACGGCGACCGCGCCGGACCTGTGACCATCGGCATGGCGCTGGAACGCAAGACCGACGGACCCGAATCAAACGGCACGCAGCGGGTGGCGGCCCTGGCGGACAGCGACTTCGCCACCAATGCCAATCTGGGCACGCTCGGCAACCGGCCGTTCGCGATGGCGCTGATCCAGTGGCTGGCCCACCGGGATTCGCAGATCGCCGTCGACATTCCGACCGCCCCGGATGCCTCGCTGACGCTGGCGCCCTGGGAAACGCGCTTCATCTGGCTGGGTTTCGTGCTCGCCCTGCCCCTGTTGCTGCTCGCCATTGGCCTGGGCCGGTGGTGGTGGCGCCGGCGCGGCTGACCGATCATGCGCGCACGCACCCTTCTCAATGTTGGTCTGATTGCCGGTGCCGCGGTCATGGGCGCCCTACTCTGGCTCGACCGGCCAGTGGAACCGAAACCGGATACGCTCACGCCGCTGCGTGGCGAGGCGATCGAGCAGATACGCATCACCACGCCCGACCAGCCACCCATCGAACTGTCCCGTACCGATAGCGGGTGGCGACTCGAGGCACCGGTAACAACCCGCGCGGATCAGGCAACGGTGAATCAAATATTGCGGCTGGCTTCGACCCCGTCCAGACGCCGCATGGCGGCGGGCCAGGTCGACCTTGCGAGGCTGGGACTGCTCGAGCCTGTCACCGACGTGCAGTTCAACGGCACGCCGGTCATCCAGCTTGGCGGCAGCGAGGCAGTCAAGGGCTTCCGGTACGCCCAGGTCGGGCCGGACATTCACCTGATCAACGAGCCCAACATGCAGGCCCTGGACGGGGACTACAGCGACCTGATCAGCCGCCGCCTGTTGCCGCCCGATGCCCGCATTACCCGGCTGACGCTGCCGGCAAGGCAACTCAGTCTCGACGACCAGGGTGGCTGGACCCTCGAGCCCGCGACCGACGCCATCAGCGCGGATGCCACCGAACGCACCGTGGACCTGTGGGAACGCACGCAGGCGATGTGGGCCGGACCGGCAGACGACGAGCCGGCGCCGGAAACCGTGGTCATCGAGACCGCGGATCACGGCCGTTTCACGTTCGGTGTGGTCGCGCGGGAACCACAACTGCAACTCCGCCGGGATGACCTCGGTGTGGTCTTCCAGGTCGGGGCGAACCGGGCGGCGCCGCTGCTGGAACTGACCCATGCCGGCGCGTCATCGCTCAAGACCCAGCCGGATGTCGAACTGACGCCGGCCGAGGAGTAGCCCCGGATGAATACTACCGGCCCGGTCCTGCTGCCATCCGGCGGGAAACGCTGATGCCGGAATTGCCGGAGGTGGAAACCACGCGCCGAGGGCTGGCACCACATGTGGTCGGTCGGCGTGTTGTCGAGGTAACGGTGCGCGAGCCACGCCTGCGCTGGCCGGTGACCCCGCAACTGTCACGAGACCTGCCCGGCCGCCGTATCGACAACCTGACCCGGCGGGCCAAGTACCTGCTGCTGGCCGCCGGTGACGGCCACCTGCTCATGCATCTGGGCATGTCCGGGCGCCTGCGGGTGGTGCCGGCCGACACCCCGGCCGGTCTGCATGACCATCTGGATATCCGCCTGGATTCCGGCCAGGTCATGCGCCTGAATGACCCGCGCCGTTTCGGGTGTGCGTTGTGGTTGCGCCAGCCTCCCGACGAACACGCGCTGATTGCGGGACTGGGCCCGGAGCCGCTGTCGGATGCGTTCAACGGCGACTGGCTCTACGCCCGGTCACGCGGCCGGCGGGCCGCGGTCAAGGCCTTCATCATGGACGCGGCCAACGTGGTCGGGGTGGGCAACATCTACGCCAGCGAAGCATTGTTCGAAGCCGGCATTCACCCGAGCCGCCCGGCCGGGCGCATCGGCCCCGCCCGCTATGCGCGGCTGGTCGAGGCCATCAAGCAAACGCTGGCCCGCGCCATCGACGCCGGCGGCACCACCCTGCGGGATTACATCGGGGTGGACGGCGGCACCGGCTGGTTCCAGCTGTCGCTGGCGGTGTACGGCCGCGAGGGTCGGCCCTGTCCGCGCGACGCCACGCCGATCCGGCGTCGCATTATCGGCCAGCGTAGTACCTTCTTCTGTCCGCGCTGCCAGACCTGACTCATGCCGGCCATCGTCACCACCGTCCTGCTGCTCACGGCCTCGAACGTGTTCATGACGTTCGCCTGGTACGCCCACCTGAAGGATCTGTCGCACAAGCCCTGGATCGTGGCCGCCCTGATCAGCTGGGGCATCGCCCTGTTCGAGTATCTGCTGCAGGTGCCGGCCAACCGCATCGGTTTCAGCGTGCTCCAGCTCGGTCAGCTCAAGATTCTTCAGGAGGTCATCACGCTGAGCGTGTTCGTGCCGTTTGCCGTTCTATACATGAAGCAGCCGCCGAGCCTGAACTACCTGTGGGCCGGGTTGTGCCTGTGCGGCGCCGTGTGGTTCATCTTCCGCGCCTGACGCGATTGCTGTGGCACACTCGAAGCGTGACTGACGACACCCGCGAACCGACCGGCCCCGCCCCGCAGTACCGCGAGGCGTCGCTGTGGTCGAAACTGGCGCGCCACGCCGGCGACGCCGGTCGCCAGGCGGTGGAAAAGGCGCTGCAGCTGCACTACGCCGCGCGCCGGCCGGATACGCCTGCCTGGGCTCGCCGCACCGCCTACGGCGCGCTGGCCTACTTCATCATGCCGCTGGATTCGGTGCCGGACTGGCTGGTTGCGGTGGGCTATACCGACGACCTGGCGGCGCTGGCCCTGGCGGTCAGCACGCTGTCGGCCTACATCGACGAGGACGTCCGCCAGCAGGCGCGGGCACGCCTGACCCAGTGGTTCGGTGAATAGCAGCACGGTGCCGGCACCAGTGCCGCTGACTTGTCGTCGTCAAACGAACGGGGTACACGGGAGTCTCGCCACAACAAACCGCAGAAGGAGAACACCATGGGCATTCTTTCCTGGATCATTCTCGGCCTGATTGCAGGCGCACTCGCGAAGTGGATCATGCCCGGCAAGGATCCGGGCGGCATTATCGTGACCATGCTCATCGGCATCGCGGGCGCCTTCGTGGGCGGCTTCGTGGGATCGCTGGTGGGCCTGGGCACCACCGGCGGACTGAGCCTCGGCAGCATTGTGACTGCCATCATCGGCGCCCTGATCCTGCTTGCGGGGTATCGCGCCCTCAACCGCTAGCCCGACCGGGCGGCATCCGGTCGGCGCCGACCGGTCGTAGCCACTTCGGAGCCGTCCGGCCAATCATGCGGCCGGGCGGCTTCCGGAAGGCGCTTTGCCAAAGCGCCGCCTCGGGGTGCAGTATCCCCGGGCATTACATGAAATCAATAAGGCGTCACTGAACGCCCACACGGAGGAGATCGCATGCGCATCGGCAAGCCGGTTCTCGCGCTCGTTGCCGCCATGAGCTTCGTCATGACGGCCGGCGCCCACGAACCCGAAAAACACGACTACCCCACTAAGGATCGCGTCGAGTTCGTCCTGGACTGCATGGGCACGCTGGGCGGCGTCAACCTCACCACGATGTACAAATGCTCGTGCGCCATCGACGAAATCGCCAAGCAGGTGTCCTATGACGCCTTCGTGGCCATGGATACGTTCAACCGCGGCCGCAGCGCCGCCGGCGAGCGGCCGGAAGTGCTCCGTGAGGGACCGGCCGCCACGTCCGCGCGAAGCCAGCTCGCCGAGGTCATGACCCGCGCTGCCGACCGCTGCATCATCGAGAACGAGGACTTCATCCCGGAAACCCGCGGGGGTGGTGACGATGATGATTGAAGCCGCCCGCGGAACCCGCCGCTGATGCCGGGCGCCGACGACACCGGCGTGACCCGCCATGATCTGAGCGATCTGCGCGACCGCGCGCTGACCCTGGAAACGCGTCTCAACGAGGTGTTCCTGGGGCAGCCGCAGGCCGTGCGACTGCTGCTGATCGCGCTTTTCGCGCGGGGTCATGCCCTGCTGGAGGGCGATGTGGGTGTCGGCAAGACAACACTCCTGCGCGCGCTGGCCCGCGCCACGGGCGGGGCATTCGAGCGGCTCGAGGGCACCATCGATCTGATGCCCAACGACCTGCTCTACTACACCTACATCAACGCTGAAGGCCGCCCCCAGGTGGACCCGGGCCCACTGGTCCGCCACGGCGAGGCGCTGTCGTTCTTCTTTTTCAACGAGGTCAACCGCGCCCGGCCGCAGGTGCATTCGCTGCTGCTGCGGGTGATGGCGGAACGCAGCGTCACCGCGTTCAACCGCGAATACCACTTCCCGCGGCTGCAGGTGTTCGCCGATCGCAACCGGGTGGAAAAGGAGGAGACCTTCGAAATCCCCTCCGCCGCGCGTGACCGCTTCCTGATGGAAATCCCGGTGGAAATCAGTGACGACGACGACATCCGCCGTCAACTGATGTTCGATACCCGCTTCCACGACACCGACGAGCTGCTGGGCAGTCTCGAGCCGGCGCAATTGCCGGTCGAGGATATCCACGCGGCCGCGCCCGGCATCCAGGACCAGGTCCAGGCGGGCCCGGCGCTGGAACGCTACGCGCTGGCGCTGTGGCAGGCCACGCGCGACCCGGTGGCCGCCGGGGTCGAAGTCGAGGGCGTGGAAATGGAAGACCTGATCGAGGTGGGCGCCAGTCCGCGCGGCGCCGGCATGCTGATCCGGGCCGCCCGCGTGGCCGCCTGGCTAGCGGATCGCGACCACGTCCAGCCGGAGGATATCCAGACGATCTTCCACGCCACCATGGCCCATCGCGTATTCCTGCAACCGGTCTACGAACTGCGGCGGGCCCGCATTGCCCCGGCGTTGATGCGTGGCATCCTGGCCCGCGTCAGCGCGCCCTGAGCGCGCATCGCGGCGATAACCCGACCCGCATGGCTGCCAGTACGCCCACCCAGGCACCCACCGACTTCGACTATCGCCTGATCTGGCGCAGCCGGTACCCGCGACCCGGTCACCATGCCAGCACCATGGCCGGGGCCGGGCACGAATTCCGCGCCCGGGCCCCGTTGCTGGATGCCCCCGACCCGCGCCGGCTGGCGCTGCGGGCCAGCCTTGCCGACCCCTTCGGTCGCCTGTTCGTCAATCTGTTCAACCAGTACAGCGCGATTCCCGTTTACGCGCTGGTGGACGACAGCGCGTCGATGGATTTCGAGGGCGTCACCAGCAAGCGTGAACTGCGGCATCACTTTCTGGCATCGCTGGCGATGTCGGCCTACCGCACCGGCGATCCGTTCGGCCTGGCGATATGCGGCGCCCGTACCGAACGGCCGTCGTTCATTCCCGCCACCCGCAATGCGGCGCTGATCGAGGACCAGCTTGCGCACCTGCGCGACCGGCCGCCAACCGCACCCGATGCTGCCGGCCTGCGCCGGGCCGCCGGCATGATCGGCCGGCATCGGGCGCTGGTGTTTCTGGTGTCGGATTTTCATCTGCCGGCCGAGCTGCTCAACGGGCTGCTCGGAGACCTGGCCCGACACGAGGTGGTGCCGATCGTGCTGCGGGACTCGGCCGAGGACCTGGCCCGCGCCGGCAACGGCCTGGTACGCATGCGCGATGCCGAAACCGGCCGGGCCCGCACCCTGTGGATGCGCGCCGGGCTGCGAAGCCGGGCGGCACAGGCCGCGCGCGACCACCGCCAGTGGCTGGAGCGGCTGCTGACCGGCCATCAACGCCGCCCGTTCTTTCTGGAGGATGCCGTGGACCGCGACCGCCTCAACCGGTATTTCGCGCAATGATCCGGCGGGTCTGGGCCATCCTGCTGACGCTCACCGCCGGTCTTGCCCACGGCGCGGACGAGCCCCCGCTGGGCTGGGCCGATTCGCCGTCACAGGACGCCGGCATCGTGGCCATCGACACCCGGGCGCCCCGGCCGTTCGGCCAGGTGGTGGGGGATCGGCTGGTGCTGACCTACCGGGTCACGGTGGCGCCCGGCACCACCCTGCAGCGCGCCTCCCTGCCGCTGCGTCGGCGTATCGACGACTGGCTGGAACGCCAGGAGGTCGAGGTTGCCACCCGTCGGACCGACAAAGGCCAGCAGTACGAGATCACGCTTACCTATCAGACTTTCGATACGCCCCTGGGCGTCACCACCAAGACGGTGCCCGGCTTCGAGGTACGCTTCACGCGCCCCGAGCAGCCGGCCGTTACCGCCCGCATGCCGGCCTGGTCATTCGCCCAGTCGCCGCTGCTCAGCGAGAACGTCGCCGACGAGGGCGACAATATCGTGTCCATGCAACCCGACATCGAGCCGTTTTCCGCCCGGGACGGCGGGCACGGTGCCCTGCTGGCATTCTCGGTGCTGCCACTTGCCGGCGGGCTAGGCTGGTTGTTGTGGCTGTACCAACCCTGGCGACCGCGCCATGCGCGGCATTTTGCCGAGGCCCTGGCCGCCGTCCGCGCGCAACGCCGCACGTCGGCGCCCGACGCCCTGGCGGCGGCATTCCGACACGTGCACCGCGGCTTCGACCATACCGCCGGGCAGGCGGTATTCGCGGCCGATGTGGACGCGTTCTGCCGCCGATTCCCGCGTTTCGCGGCCTGCCGCGACGACATCGACGCCTTCTTCGCGGATTCCCGGCGGCTGTTCTTCGATCAGCAGATGCCGGATCGCGATGACCCCTGGGCCGATCTGGAGGCCCTGGCGGTCGCATTACGCGATGCCGAACGCGACACCCGGACATGAATCCGTTCGATCTCGGCCTGACCCGCCCCTGGGTACTGCTGGCCCTGCCGCTGGCGCTCCTGCCACTGCTGGCACCCGGCGTGGCCGCGCTGAATCATCCCGGCATCCACGGCCTGCCGCCCGACCCGTGGTCGCGCCTGGTCGAAGTCGCGCTGCGGGTGGCCGGTTGCCTGGCCATCGCCGCCATTCTGGTGGGGCTGGCGGGCCCGTATCGGGACGACCGGCGGACCATAGTCACCAGCCAGGGCGCCCAGGTGGCCATCGTGCTGGACCGCAGCCGCAGCATGAACGACACCTTCGCCGGGCGGTCCGCCGAGGGCTCCTCGGAAGTCGGCAAGGCTCAGGCCGCCAGCGAATTGCTGCTGGATTTCGTGAATCGGCGACCGGATAACCTTTACGGGCTGATCGAGTTCAGCACCTCGCCCATCTTCGCGCTGCCGCTGACCACCCACCTCACAGCGATTCGCGCAGGCCTGGAGGCCGCCGCCGAGGACGGCCTGGCACTGACGTCGGTGGGCGGCGCGCTGGGCATGGCCGCCAACCTGTTCGAGGAGCAGGCGGCTCAGGGGTCGCGCGTGGTCCTGCTCGTGTCCGACGGCGCCGCCGCCATCCCGCCCGATGCCGCCGGCACCATCCGCCAGTGGTTTCGCCAGCGCGATCTGCGGCTCTACTGGGTTTACATGCGTACCGCCGGGCATCCAGCCCTGGCCATGGATGGCGAACCCGGCGGCGAGGCGTCATCGCCGGAACAGAAACTGCACGACTACTTCCGCGGGCTGGGCGTGCCCTACCGGGCCTATCAGGCGGACAACCCGGAAGCCATGCGTCGTGCCATCGCCGACATCGATCAACTGGAGCGCGAGACGCTTCGTACGCCGGTCTCCCTGCCCCGTCAGGCCCTCGCACCATTCAGCTACATCGCGGCGCTGGTCCTGGTGGGCCTGCTGCTGGCCGCTCGAGCCGCCACCCTTCGGAGATGGGCCTGATGCGTTTTCGACAACAAGTGATACTGGCGTCGGTGCTGATCGGCCTGGGCGTCGTCGGGGTCTCGGTGGCCGGCCTCGGCTGGTGGCAGTCGGCCCGCATCGACCGCCTCGTGGCCGATGGCAACGCTGAAGCACTGGCGCAATCCGATGCCCCGGCAGCCCGGTTCGCCCTGGCCTACCGCCAGCGCCGCAACGGGGCACCGCGCGAAGCGGCGGAAATCTACCGCGAGCTGATTCCGACGCTGCAGGATCAGGCGCTGATCGCCACTCACTACAACCTGGCCAACCTGTACTTTCTGCTGGCGGCCAACGCCGCGGACGAGACCCGCCTGAGCGAGATGGTGCCGCTGGTGCTGCAGGCGCGCTCGCATTATCAGCGGGTGCTCTACCTGCAGCCGGGCCATTACGCCGCCAAGTACAACCTCGAATACGTGGAACGGCTGATGCAGACCCGCGACTGGATCGGCAGCCAGTCCGAGGTGGGCTCCAACATCGACCGCCGGGACAGCGGCACCGGCTGGGTGAGCGTGCACGAATTGCCGGACGGGCTGCCATGAGGCGCTGGCCGGCCGGTCGTCCCGGCGCCACCACGCTGTGGCTGAGCGCCGCAGCGATAGCGCTGGTAATCGCGCTGGTCAATCCCGGACTGCCGGGCGAGCGGCAGGTCTACGACTACCTGTTCGTGATCGATATCAGCCAGAGCATGCTGGTGCGCGATTACCTGGACGACGACGGCCAGACCGCGAGCCGGCTGGAAATCGCACGTCAGGCCGTGGATGACACCATCAGCCAGCTACCCTGCGGATCGCGTGTGGGCGTGGGGCTGTTTACCGGGTGGAACACGGCCACCGCCTTCCGGCCGATCGAGGTCTGCGGGCACCGCGACGAACTGGCGAGCATGGTCGAGCACGTCGACTGGCGTATGACCTGGGTGCCCCAGAGCAATATCGCCCGAGGCCTGTTCGCCACCATCGAGCAGATCCACGACTGGCCGCGCCCCCCGGCCCTGATCTTTCTGACCGACGGCGATGAGATGCCGGCTGTCGACGAGGAACGCCGACCCGACCCGCCCGCCAGCCGCGACCGCGTCCGGGGCGTGCTCGTGGGCGTCGGCGCGACCTCGCCGTCGCCGGTACCGAAGTTCGGCCTGAACGGGGACAATCGCGGTTTCTTCACCCAGGGCGGCGAGCCGCTTACCTCGCGCCTGGCGGCGGGCTATCTGGAAACACTGGCCGCCGATACGGGCTTTGGCTACGCGCGGCTCAACCGGCCCGAGCAGCTGGCGGAAATCAGCGCCAACCCCGCATTTTCCCGCGCGATGGCCAGCACGCGCGGCATCGGCTGGGTTGCTGCCCTGCTCGCGCTCGGGTGCCTGGTCTGGCGCTACCTGCGACCGCATCGGCACCGGCTTGCGCGGCGCGGCGCGGGGCCTGTAGCGTCGTCTGGAAACCCGGCGGCAAGCCGCTCGCCACGGTTGAATCCGACGGGTGCGACAGTACGTAATTGACTGACAGTAGGCGTGATGCCCATTGACGCTTATATGGGGCTATGATACCCAGTGAGTACGCTTAAGCGTCAAAGATAGGGCGTATAAGCGCGTCAGGAGAATTCCGCACGGTGGCAATCGGCGGGAACCGCAATGCGGAATAACAAGCGGGCTTGAGCCCATTCATGCACGGAGGAGATTGAAATGAGCGACAGGAGACCGACAGCCAAGCACCTGATCACAGGTGCGCTTACCGCTGCGGCGTTGGTGGCTTCCGGAGGCGCGATCGCCAACGAGAAGCTGAGCAGCATGGCCGATGATCCGAACAACTGGATCATGTGGGGCGGTGACTATAGTGGTCAGCGCTACAGCCAGCTGGATCAGATCAACGCCGACAACGCCGATCAGTTGCAGCCGGTGTGGACATTCTCCACCGGCGTCCTGCGTGGCCACGAGGGTGGTCCGCTGGTCAAGGGCAACATGATGTACATCCACACGCCCTTCCCCAACAAGGTGTTCGCGATCAATCTCGACACCAAGATGATCGAGTGGAAGTACGAGCCCAGCCAGAACCCCGACGTGATCCCGGTCATGTGCTGCGATACCGTCAACCGCGGTCTGGCCTACCACCCGAACGGCACCATCTTCCTCCAGCAGGCAGACACCACGCTGGTGGCACTGGACGCCAAGTCGGGCGAAGTGAAGTGGGAGAAGGTGAACGGCGATCCCGACAAGGGTGAGACCAACACCAACGCCCCGCTGATCATCAAGGACATGGTCATCACCGGCATCTCCGGCGGTGAGTTCGGTGTCCGTGGTTACGCCACCGCCTACAGCGTCGAGGACGGCAGCCAGGTATGGCGTGCCTACAGCACCGGGCCGGACGACGAAATGCTGATGGACCCGGAAAAGACCATGGACGCCGCGACCGGCAAGCCGGTGGGCAAGGATTCCAGCCTCAAGACCTGGAAGGGTGACCAGTGGAAGATCGGTGGCGGCACCACCTGGGGCTGGTTCACCTATGACCCGGAAGCCAACCTGGTCTACTACGGTACCGGTAACCCCTCCACCTGGAACCCGAACCAGCGTCCGGGCGACAACAAGTGGTCGATGACCATCTTCGCGCGCGACGCCGACACGGGTATGGCCAAGTGGGCCTACCAGATGACCCCCCATGACGAGTGGGACTATGACGGCGTCAACGAAAAGATCCTGGTCGACCAGAAGATCGACGGCAAGGATCGCAAGCTGGTGGTGCACTTCGACCGCAACGGCTTTGCCTACACGCAGGACCGCATGACCGGTGAACTGCTGGTTGCCAAGAAGTACGATCCGGCCGTCAACTGGGCCACCGAGGTCGACATGGAGACCGGTCGTCCGCAGGTGGTGGACAAGTACAGCACCGAGGTCCAGGGCGAAGACACCAACGTGAAGAACATCTGCCCGGCGGCCCTTGGTTCCAAGGACCAGCAGCCGGCGGCGTTCTCGCCCAAGACCGGTCTGTTCTACGTGCCCACCAACCACGTGTGCATGGACTACGAGCCGTTCGCAGTGGACTACACCGCGGGTCAGCC